>JANOIR010000051.1:0-7583 GCA_031407765.1 Vicinamibacteraceae bacterium | reverse complement strand
CGCGCGCTGACCGGGCCCGCGGCCGGAGTCGATCCGGTCTGGCGCTCGAAGGTCGTGCGGGGGGCGAAGAGCTCGCACACATTTCGCGCGTCTTTGGGGCTCACGCGGGCGGGGATGCGCTGCATGCACTCGAATGTCGAGCCCGGGTCGAACGAGTCGCACTGCACGCAGCTGTGCAGATCGAGTCCGCACTGTGGACACTGATCCTCGAGGCCGATCTCGGCGGTCTGCAGGCGGCCGCAGCGGCCGCACCGGCACACCTGATGCGAACCCATCAGGTTTGGCGTCCGCGGCCCCTCGCGCGCCTCGCGCGGTGGTCGCGGCCCGGCCGGCTTCGGGCGGTCGCGATCGTCGTCGCGGTAACCCCGCTGGCGATACTTGCGGTCCTCATCCATGGAGACTCTCTCATCCTACCGCCGAGCGGCCTTGGCGCGGCAGCACTCTCGCGTCCCAGGTCAGCGCTGCGCCGGTGACGGGGACTTCCGGGCCGTCTTCAGGTGGCGTTCGATGTCCTCGATGGTGCGGGGGGCCGCGGCCGACAGACGCTTCAGTCCGCCGGTCGTGAGCAGGAAGGAGTCCTCGACGCGCACGCCCATTCCTTTGTATTTCGCCACTGCACCGGCCACCGCTGTCTTGAACGTGCGATTCTCCGGCGTGTCATCGAGGTTGTCCAGCGCCTGCGGACGGATGTAGATTCCGGGCTCGACGACGAACGCCATGCCCGCCGCGAGCGGCTTCTGATAATCGCCCACGTCGTGCACGTCCATGCCGATCCAGTGGCAGATGCCGTGCGTGTACCAGGTCCGGAACTGGTCGCCGCTGGCATCGGTGATCAGCCCGAGCGCGAGCAGGCCAGGCTTCACCACGGCTTCAGCCGCTTTCTCGACATCGGCGGTCTTGGCGCCGATCTTCGCCGCCTGCATCCCCGCTTCCTGCGCCGCCAGGACGAGCCGGTAGAGGTCCTTCTGCGCGTCACTGAACGTCCCGCTCACCGGATAGGTGCGGGTGATGTCGACGGTGTAGCCCTGGTAGCTGGCGGCAGCATCGACGAGGATGAGATCGCCGGCCTGCATCTGCCGGCTCGATTCGTTGTAGTGCAGGATGGTGGCGTTGGGGCCGCTGCCGACAATGGAGGGATAGCCCCAGCTCATGGCGCCGTTGGCCATGTAGACCTGTTCGATCGCGGCTTCGACCTCGTACTCGAATCGGCCTGGCCCGGCGGTGGACATCCCGGCCATGTGCGCCTGGCTCGAGATGGTGCCGCTCTTCTCCATCAGCGTCTGTTCGTACGGCGTCTTGATCTGCCGCAGCTCGCCAACCAGCGGAAACGTGTCGACGAACGTGACGTTGACGAAGCGGTCTCGCGCCTTGGCCGCGAACTCGTAGGCCGGCGGCAGCGGCTCCGACGGCGCGGGGCGCGGCCCCAGAGGAAGGGCCAGCGTGGCGCGATTGGCCGCCACCGCGGCGAAGAACGCGTCGAAGTCGTCGGTCACTTCGCCGCGCTTCAGGCCGTATGGCCGCCGATTGAACATCGCGGTCACGAAGGCCTCGAGCTCGCCGGTGTAGTAAATGGTCTCGACGCCGCTCTGCGCCGTGGCTTCCTCCTTGGTGAGGAGGTGTCCGTTCCAGTGCTCCCGCCGCGGATTCGGCTCACGCACGAAGAGGAACGCCTTGTGCGCCTTGTTGCCGGGCATCAGAACGAGAATGGCGCCTTCCTGCGTCACTCCCGTCAGGTAGAGCAGGTGGCTGTCCTGGCGGAACTCGTAGTCGACGTCCAGCGAATAGACCTTGGGTTCGGCGCTCCAGACGATGGCGAGCGCGTTCGGGCCGAGGCGCTCCATCAAACGCGCCCGGCGCGCCGTCAGATCGTCCTGCAGCGGTCCGGCCGCCGCTGCCGCCGCGCAGGCCATCACACTCACTGCCGCTACCACCAGCCGCCTGCCGTACTCGATCATCGGGCTCTCCTCCGCGAAGTCGGTGCCATGGTAACAGTCCGTCACCTACTCGTTGCGCACCACGACGGCCGCGATCGCATGCGGCCGGCGGTCCCCGAGCAGCAAGGCGAGCCGGCCCACGAGGAGAGGCCAATCGTGTGCGTCGACGTCCTCCGGCTTCATCTTCTGCGCGTCGAGCCCTTCCAGCCGGAAGGCATCCGCCCAGCCTGGCCGGGCCCGCCCGTCCACGTCGACGGCCACGAACTCGACCTCGGGGCCGTCCTTGCAGATCGCAATCAGCCCGGTGCCGCCCTGGCCCGGGATGCGGAGGTCGAGCCGCGCCACGCGGCCCTTCGGATCTTCCTCGAAGTGCGCCAGCAGTCCCTCGACGAGCGCGTGGCCCGATGCGAAGAAGTCGATGGTTTCGTCGGCAACGGCATACTCGCGGTCGAACGAGCCGACGAAGGCCGACCCGCCTGGCACACCGGGCAAGCCGTCGATGAGCGCCTCGCTGCCGAACTCGATGGCGTAGGCGCTGCTGCCGCGCACCTGCTCGATCCGAAAGCCGAGCTGCGAGGCGGCCCTGACGACGACCCGCTCCATGAGCGCGTCGAGCCCGATGGGGACGCGGGCGAGAATCGCCGGTCCCAGCTCGGCGCGATACGGATCGCGATGCAGCTGCTGATACGCCGCTTCGCGGATCCGGGAGCGCGCCGCCTGCGCGCCGGCGATGAGCTGCTCGATGGCGGTCTCGGTCAGCGACGCGTCCGAATCGAGGGCGAGCTCCTCGATCGCACGCTCGATGTGGGCGAGCTGCGGCTCGATCCCCGCAATCGGCTCGCGGAACAGTCCGAGCCGCTCGAACAGCCGGACGACGTCCGCGCCGATGCCCGCCGCCGGACGGAAGTAGACGATGTCGACGGGGATGCGGCGGCCGATGCGATCGAGCCGTCCGATGCGCTGCTCAACCGTCGAAGGCTTCCACGGCAGGTCGTAGAGCACGAGGCGATGGCAGAACTCGAAGTTGCGCCCCTCGCCGCCCGCTTCGGTGGACACGAGGAGGCTCGGCCCGTCATCGTCGCGGAACCGTGCGACTTCCGTGTCGCGCCGCACGGCCGACAGCTCCTCGTGGAACACCCCGCTGGCCAGCTGTGCTCCCACGCTCAGCGCCTCGCGGAGCATCTCGAGCGTCTCGCGGTGGGCCACGAACACCAGCGTCTTCTCGTTCGCCTCCCGCCAGCGGACAGCCTGCGCCAGCAGCCAGGTGAGACGCGGATCGTCACGATCCAGCGCGTCGGCTTCGTCGCGTCGCGCGATCTCGTCAGGTCCGAGGACCGCCTTCAGGGCCGCGCCGGAGGCCAGGCGCCGCCGGATCCGATCGAGTGCGCGCCGCCGGCCGACCGGGTCGTCGCGCCAGCGGTCCGCCGTGGACGCCCCGGCGCCGTGCGCCCCACCCGGCGCTGACGGCGCCAGCGGCAGATCGATGGCGAGGGGCACACGCGGCGGCAGCCCGCCTATGTCCACCCGCCGTGTCGCGCTGGTGCACGGAGGCAGCGGCACGCCGGATCCGAGCCGCGCCGCGACGTCCGACGCCTCGGGAAATTCATCCGGCCGCAGCAGCTGCAGCAGCCGGAAGAACCCGTGCGCGTCGTCCTCGAGCGGGGTCGCGCTGAGCAGCAGCACATGCCGGCCGAGGGCGGCGATCGGCGCCACGGCGCGATACGCCGGCTCCCCGGGGTGTCGCGGCGGACGCCGCAGCCGCTGCGCCTCGTCGACGACGAGCAGGTCGACGCCCGCCGTCACCGCCTGCGCGGTCAGCTCCGGTCGCTGGACGAGCGTCTCGAGCGCGATCACCGCCCGTCGATGGACGTCGAAGGGGTTGAAGCCGGCGCCGAAGTCGTGCTCGACGTCGGCCAGGCGCGGCCGATCGAGCAGCGTGAACACCTGGTGATACTTGCGCCACAGCTCGCCCAGCCACTGCACCGTGAGCGCTTCTGGCGCGATCACCACGCAGCGCTCGATCTGCTGCGTGTGAAGCAGCCGGTTCATGATCAGCGCGGCTTCGATGGTCTTGCCCAGGCCCACTTCGTCGGCCAGGAGCCAGCGCACCGGCATCCGCATCGTCGCTCGCTCGGCGACATGCAGTTGGTGCGGGAACAGTCGCACGCGTCCGCCGAGAAACGACCCGAGACCATCGGCCTCACGCGTCGCCAGGAGACGCAGGATGTCGAGACGCGTCAGGACATCTTCGACGTCGTCGACGTCGCCGGCGGCGAGCCGCTCGAGCAGGGGCCGGTCGCGTCCTCGCGGTGTCTCGGCCAGCGGCACGAGCGCGTCGCTGTGCGCGGCCAGCCGCAGCGTGGTGCCGGGCTGCGGAAAATGGACGACCAGCACGCGGCCTTCGATCGCGGTGACGCGTCCGGTGCCGAGATCGACGTTGAAGCGGTGAGTCAGGTGGTCCCCGACGGACCAGGCATGCATATGGGTGGCTACGTGCCGCAGAACGTGCGATAAGACCCCTCGTTCGAGCCTGGCGCCTGGAACGCGGGCAGGTCCCGATCGTGGTCGTAGGGTGTCGCCAAGACGTCGAGGAGTCGCTCCATCACGGACACGTCGCGCAGGTCCGTGGCGGCCAGGAGGGCTTCCTCCACCTTGTGGTTTCGTGGGATCACCGCCGGATTGTGACGCCGCATCAGCGCTGCGACCTCGATCGTCGACTGCGGCTGACGGCCGCGGCGCGCGTCCAACCGGCGATGCCAGGCCTCCAGTTCAGGATCGGCGATCGTGGATCCCTCCACCAGACGCCCGTAGCTTGACGGGCCGAAGCCTTGGTGAAGGCGGGTCAGCAACCGGAAGGTGTTGGTGAAATCGGCCGAGCGTCGCTGCATCCACGCGAGCAGGTCGTTGGTGAGTGCACGATCGTCATCTTCCTGGGTGAACAGTCCAAGCTTCGCGCGCATGCCGTCGAGCCAGTGCTGCTCGAACAGCGCCGGGAAGCGGCCAACCGCAGCCGTTGCCCGCTCGACCGCTCGATCGACGTCCGGGTCGAACAGCGGCAACATCGCTTCGGCCAGTCGTGCGAGGTTCCACTGCGCGATCGGGGGCTGGTTGCCGTAGGCGTATCGCCCGCCGTGGTCGATCGAACTGAACACCGTCTGCGGATCGTAGGCGTCCATGAACGCGCACGGACCGTAGTCGATCGTTTCCCCGGAGAGAGCCATATTGTCGGTGTTCATCACGCCGTGGATGAAGCCGACCAGCTGCCACCGGGCGATCAGGGACGCCTGTCGCCCGAGGATCGCGTCGAAGAGCGCGACGTAGGGCTCCGGCGAGTCGGCGAGCTCCGGGTAGTGCCGCGCCCGGGTGTGGTCGGCAAGCGCCCGCATCGCCGCGTCGTCGCCGTGCGCCGCGGCCCACTGCATGGTGCCGACTCGAATGTGACTCGCCGCGACGCGCGTGAGCACGGCGCCCGGGAGCATCGTCTCGCGGTACACCGGCTCGCCCGTCGTCACCACGGCCAGGCTCCGCGTGGTCGGAATGCCCAGGGCGTGCATGGCCTCGCTGACGATGTATTCCCGCAGCATGGGCCCGAGGGCGGCACGCCCGTCACCGCCGCGGGAGAACCGCGTGCGTCCTGGCCCTTTCAGCTGAATGTCGACGCGATCGCCGGCCGGCGTGGTCTGCTCGCCCAGGAGGATCGCGCGGCCATCGCCGAGGGTCGTGAAGTGCCCGAACTGGTGCCCGGCGTAAGCCTGTGCGATCGGACGCGCACCCTCGGGTAGCGCGTTGCCGGCGAACAGCGCTGCCCCTTCCGGCTCGTCGACGGTCGCCAGCTCGAGGCCAAGCGTTGACGCCAGGGGCCGGTTGAAGACGACGAGGCGCGGATCGCGGACGGGAGTGGGGGCGGCATCCGCGTGGAAGAGCTGCGGCAGCTCTGCGAAAGTGTGCTCGAGGTGCCAGCCTGCCATCCCGTCCATCATAGAGGAGGAGCACCAGGTACAATCCGTGGGGATGTCGCCTGCGCCATCGAAACAGCCGGTCGCGATTCGTCTCGCCGACGTCACGAAGCGGCGCGCCGCTCTCCGAGTCAGGCGCACCGACGTGGCGATCGTGACACGCCTCGACATGCTGTCGAAGCAAGTCGACGAGATCCGCGCCGTCTTGCGAGCCGCTGCGGGCGCCGGCCAGCCCATCGATGTCGAAGCGAAGCTCGAGCGAGCCGAGCGTGACGTCGAGGCGCTCGAAGGCGAAGTGCAGCGGATCCGCCGCAGGATCACGCAGTGATCGTGGGCTCGCCTTCGATTCGCATCAGGGGGTCGTCTTCTGCTGGTTCGCCGTCTTCGTACCGGCGGGCGACACGGTCCGCAGGTAGGCGTAGATCCGGCCGAGATCGCCATCGGACATCTCGCCGTACGCCCGCGGCATGGCCTCATCGATCGCGGAGCCGTTCGGCCGGCGGTGGGTGCGCAACGCAACGGTGAAATCCCGCTCGCTCCAGTCGCCGATGCCAACCGGGGTGATGTTGGCCCCGCCGGGGGGCGGGCCGGAGCCGCCCGTGAGCTGGGCGCCGTGACAACCGATGCAGCCGGCGCTCGACACCAGATACTTGCCGGTCGCCACCGCGTCCGCCGGGTCCGGTCGCGACGCCAGCCGAGTCTGGCTGTGGTCGATCATCGAGGCGGACGCCAGCGGAAAATCGACGAACAGTCCGAGCGCACGCGCCATCGGGCCGGGTGACATCGTCGGCACCGTGCGGTCGACCGGCGGCATCGACTTCACATAGGCCACGATGGCCCCGAGATCCTCCGGGGTGAAGACGTACTCGGCCGTGGGCATGAAGATGACCGACCGGCCATCGCGCTTGACCCCATGCGTCAGCGCCCGCACGAAATCCTGATCCGAATAGTCGGCCGGCAGCCCGCCGCGTCCGCGCGTCAGGTTGGCCGCGACCAGACGACCCATCGCGAAGTTGTCGTCGACGACCTTCCCGCCGAAGTCCGCGGCATGGCACTCCGTGCACACCGCCACGTGCTCCGCCAGGTACTTACCGCGCGCAATCGAGGCGGGATCGGTGGGAATCGGCACGCTCGGAACCGCGACGGCGTAGGTCCGCGCCATCAGGTTGGCGGTGGCGATGTAGACGTACGCGACCAGGGCCACGACCGCGATCCCGATGGCTCCGAGGAGCACGAGCACCCATTTGAGCATCTTCCGTACGAAGCCGACACGCGCCATCCCGCTCATCCTCCTGTCGTGCGCCCACTGCGGCCACGGCGGCCGACCCTCGCTCTTACCTGTCGAGCTAGGTGATCATAGTGGCGTGATACTGAAGTCGCGAACCGAAATGGTGCTGCCGAAACACGGGCCGACGGACGGGGCCGATTCGATCCCGGAATAGGCGCCCGCGCCGTCGAAGCGCACCTCGCCGTCGACCACGACGCGCATCCGATCGAGCCCGATTTCCCACACGATGTCGTGCCAGTCACTCGTCGTGAGGAAGCCCTGGCCCTTGAGGCTGTGCTGCTCGGCCGTGGCCGGATCGTGGACGCGCAGCTCCCGCACCGAGCATTCCCAGTTGAAGATCAGCTCGCCCCGGTGCCAGTGCATGCGCAGGTTGGTCGAATCCGTCCTGCCGACGACGCGGAAGGC
>JANOIR010000026.1:0-1694 GCA_031407765.1 Vicinamibacteraceae bacterium | reverse complement strand
AGCTGTCCCGGACCGTGGAAGGTGACGTCGCCGCCGCGGCCGGTCTCGTGCACCTCGACGCCCTGCGCCGCGAGGGCGCCGGCGTCGGCGCGGAGGTTGGTGGTGGCGCCGCGGGTCTTGACGCCGAGCGTGATGACCGGTGGATGCTCGACGAACAGCAGCGTGTCGTCGATCTCGCCGGCCTGCCGGGCCTGGACCAGCGCCTTCTGGCGCTCGACGCCCTCGGCGTAACCGATGCGCCCCAGCCGCTGAACGACCAGTCTCCTCCGACTCACACTGCGGTCGGGTCGAACTGCTCGATCCGATCCTTGACCAGGGCCATGAACTGGTCGGCGACGATGCCGTCGATCAGGCGATGGTCGAAGCCGAGCGTGAGGTACGAGCGCAGGCGGATGGCGATGCCGTCGTCGATGACCACCGGCCGCTTCTCGATGGTGCCGACGCCGAGGATCGCCAGCTGCGGCTGGTTGATGATCGGCATCCCGAACTGGGCGCCGAGCGTGCCCGGGTTGGTGATGGTGAAGGTGCCGCCGTGGACTTCCTCGTTCTTGAGCTGCTTGGCACGGGCCCGCGTGGCGAGGTCGACGATGCCGCGGCTCAGCTCGCGCATATCGCGCTCCTGGGCGCGATGGATCACCGGGACGATCAGGCCCCAGTCGAGCGCGACCGCGATGCCGAGATTGACGTCCTGCGAGTAGACGACCGTGTCGCCCTTGTGCGACGCATTCAGGATCGGCGCGTACTGCAGCGCCTCGATCACCGCCCTGGCGATGAATGACAGGAACGTGAGCTTGACGCCGGCCCGCTCGTAATCGTCCTTGTTCGCTTTACGCAGCCGATCGACGTGGGTGAAGTCGACCTCGAACACCGAGTGCACGTGGGCAGCCGTGGCCTGGCTGTAGACCATGTGCTCGGCGATCTTCTTGCGCATCACGCTGAACGGCGTGACGGCCGTGCGCTCGCCGTCGACGAACGCGGGAGCTGCACCGCCGATCGGTCCCTGCGGCGCGCGTGCGACGACTCCGGAGTCGTTCCGTGGGGCGACTCCGGAGTCGTGTCGTTGGGCCGGGCGCGCGGAGGCACCGCCCTCGATCACTCGCAGGATGTCGTCCTTGGTGACCCGGCCGCCGATGCCCGAGCCGGCGATCGAGCCGATGTCGACCTGGTGCTCGCTGGCGATGCGGCGGACCAGCGGCGACGAGCGCAGCCGCCCGCCTTCGCGGCTCTGAACCTCGCCCGCTTCGGCGCGGCTGGCCCCGCCTTCGCCGCCTTGCGCCTCGGCCGCGTCGGCGCGCTTCGCGCCGTCGTCACCCGCCTCGGTGCGGCGAGCGGGAGGCGTGCTCTGCGGAGCCGTGCTCGCGGGCGCCCCGACGGCCCGCGCCTGTGGCGTGACCGTCGAGGTCTTCTCGGGCACGCCGTCCGCCTGCGGCCCCGCCTCGACGGCTTCGCCGGCTTGGGCGATGACCGCCACCAGCGCGTCGACCGGCACCGTCTCGCCTTCCTTGACGTGGATCGCGGCCAGGATGCCGGCGGCCGGCGACGGGATCTCGGCATCGACCTTGTCGGTCGAGATCTCGAACAGCGGCTCGTCGCGATCGATGTGGTCGCCGACCTTGCGGATCCAGCGGACCACCGTGCCCTCGGTCACCGACTCCCCCATCTGGGGCATGACGACGTTGACGGGCATGGTGATC
>JANOIR010000678.1:0-10224 GCA_031407765.1 Vicinamibacteraceae bacterium | reverse complement strand
CCAAGTTCCGTCCCGGCGCGACGCAGGCGCAGCTGGTGTGGGTCGGCCGTGTCGCCACCGTGGTGATGGTGCTGGTCGGTATCGCCTGGATCCCCGTGATCCAGGGCGCGCGCGGTCTCTACGAGTACCTGCAGGGCGTCTCCGCCTACGTCGGTCCACCGATCTTCACGGTGTTCTTCTTCGGCGTGTTCATGAAGCGGCTGAACGGCGCCGGATCGCTGGCCGCGCTGCTGGTCGGCTTCGCCATGGGCATGTTCCGGCTGGCGGTCGACACGCCGGTCAGCCTCGGGATGGCCGGCTACGAGGCGGGTTATCCGGAGGGCAGCTTCCTCTGGATCGTCAACAACATCTACTTCCAGTACTACAGCGTGCTGATCTTCTTCGTCTCGGCGGCGACGATGATCGGTGTCAGCTACGCCACGGCGGCCCCCTCCGACGCGCAGATCCAGGGGCTCACGTTCGCCACGGTGACGCCGGAGCAGAAGGCCGAGACCCGCCGCAGCTGGAACCACTGGGATGTGATCAACACCGCCGTGGTGCTGACGCTGATCCTTGCGGCCTACGTCTACTTCAGCGGGTGACGCCCGGCTTCTGCTTTACAGTCTTGGCGCCGGGGGCAGGACCGGCGCGACCCACGATGGCGCGCCCGTCGCCTTGATCCGCCGCGAGTAGATGCGGCCGCCTCGCAGCACGGTCAGGTGGCTCATCTCCGGACCGCCAAAGGTGATGGCGGTGGCGCGTCCCTCGCCCGGCAGTTCCAGGATGCCGTGGCACTTGCCCAGCTGATCGAACACCTGGATGCCGAGCGTGGTCGCCATGTAGATGCGGCCCTCGGTGTCGGCAGTCATGCCTGCGGCGCCGCTGTCGTGCGGCGCGCCCGGCTGGTGGTGCACGTAGATGTAGGGCTGCTTGTCGACCGGCGTGCCGTCGGCCTGGATGCGGTAGGCGTAGGACAGCTGGCGGCCCGCGTCGGCGACGTACAGCTGGCTCTGGTCGGCCGAGAGCGCCACGCCGCCGGGACGAGCCAGCGTGTCGTCGATCTGCTTGGCGGTGCCGCCCTTGGGCACGAAGAAGAGCGTGTGGCTGGTTTCGTCGACCGCGTAGACGTGGCCGGCGTGCGAGACCGTCAGCGCTGTCGCCGGTGTCCGCTCGGCGACGATGCGCTGGGCTCCGCCGTCCTGCTTCGCCACGATCTGCTTGGTCGCCCGGATGGCCGCGAACCGCTCCTCAGGAGGGCCGGGCACCCAGCCGTCGACGACGTGCGCGTGCTCGATCGGCTGCCAGTCCTCGCCCGGGATCATCAGCTGTACCACGTCCTGCTTCGAGGCCTTGGCGGCATTGGCGACGATCGGCGCCGGGTAGCCTTTCCACAGCCACTCGACGACCTTGGGGAAGATCGCGGTCGCGTGCCGCGAGTTGTGCTCGCCGTCACCCCACTCGTGCGCGACGTCGTAGCCGGCATAGGTCAGCGCCGAGAGCATGTCCTGGTTGGTCATGAACCAGTCGCCGGTGTAGTTGTTGAGATCGTTCTTGCCATCCTGCAGGAAGACGCGGATCGGCTTCGGCTCGGCCAGGCGCACGTGCAGCGCGACGTTGTTGCCGCCGCGGAGGCCGACGTAGGTGCCGATGGCGCTGAAGACGCGGCGGAAGGCGTCGGGCCGCGTCCACGCCGCCGCGAACGCGGCGATCGCGCCGCTGCTGTTGCCGGCGATGGCGCGCGCGTTCGGATCCTTCGTCAGCGCGATGCCGTGCGTTTTCTCGACGAACGGCAGCATCTCGTCGAGCAGGAACCGCGCATAGGTGTCGTTGAAGCTGTCGTACTCGTAGCTGCGGTTCATCCGATCGCGGGCGTTCTCGCGGCCGGACTTGACCCGGCCGTGCATGACGAACACGCCGACCATCGGCGGGATCGCCTTGCGCGCGATCAGGTTGTCGAACACGACCGGGGCCTGGTACTGCAGGCCGTCCTGGAAGACCATCACCGGCGCCGGCTTGGTGCGATCGAGACCCGCCGGGACGTAGACCCAGTACTCGCGCCACGTGCCCGGATAGATCGTGCTGGCGGCGAACTCGCCCTTGATCACGTCGCCCTTCGGCACGCCCGGCTGCGGCAGCGAGTCCGCGCCGCACGGCGGCACCGCCTGGTTGCACGGCACCGGAGCGGCGGCGGGAGCAGGTGTCGGAGCAGCCGGCGGTGGCGTTTGCGCATGGGCGACCGTCGCAAGGGCAGTCAGCAGCGCGAGCGTCGCGCCGGCGTGTCGTGTCTTCACGAAGACTCCTCTCAGGGTTCTTGGACGACGGCGGCCGGGGCATGGCCTGCCGCGCCCGGCGTCGTGAGGCTGCGCCAAGTGGTTGCAGCAAGCACCAGCGCGCCGCCAGCCAGCGCCAGCGGCGTCGGCGTTTCGCCGTGCATCAACCAGACGAAGGTCGGGTTGAGCAGCGGTTCGATGAGCAGCAGCATCGCCGTATCGAGCGCGCTGATCGTCCGCATCGCGCGGGTCATCAGATAGTAGGCCAGCCCGATCTGGAACACGCCCAGGTAGGCGATGACGGCCCAGTCGACCGGCCGAGACCCGAGCACCGGCAGCGCCAGCGGCAGCGCCGCTGCGAAGGCCAGCACGTTGCCCCACAACGTCGCTGCGGCGGCCGTCCCTCGCGGCGCGGTGGCGTCGGCGGCGAGCCAGCGCAAGCCGACCATCAGGAACGCGTAGAACACGCCACTGCCGACGGCGATGATGTTGCCGCGGACCGGGTCCGGCGCCGTGGCATAGGCCTGGCCCGAGCCGAGGAACAGCAACACGATGCCGAGGCCGACCGTCGCCAGGATCGGGATGTCGCGCCGGGCCATCGGCGTCCCGAGCAGCCACCGCTCGAGGAAGACCACGTAGAGCGGCGCCGCGGCCTGCAGGAACACCGCCTGCGTCGCGGCGGTCAGCTTGTTGGCCAGGACGAATGAAACCAGTGTCCCGGCGTAGGCGATGGCGACCAGCAGCACCCGCGGGGACACCCGGCGGGCCGCCGGGACCAGCTGGACGAGGGCCAGGGCCGCGACCCCCGAGCGGAAGCTGGCGACCTGCCAGGCGTTGAGGCCGCAGGCCTTGATGGCGGCGCCGCCCGTGGAGAAGAGGAGCGCCGTGGCCAGGATGGCCGCGTGTGCCCGCGTGAAGCCTGACGACATCGGGCGCGATTCTATGCGAGCGCGGCCGTGTCAGCGCGGCGCCCGCCCGCGTGCGGCCCCCGCGCGGGTGTGCGATCGTGGCGGCCCGCCTCCAGCAGTTGGAGGCCCGGCGCCAGCAAAATCGGACGTCTTGTCGCCGTCATCGCCGAATCCGCGAAAATTGGCGGGGTCCCACGTTCGGTCGCTTTGGCACCGTCGTTGCTCTCATTGCACCGCTTTCGCGACGGCATTCGCGGAGGCCTTGAGACGGTTCACACGCACGACCCCATATATCTCGGAGGATAAGCACATGGCAGAGAAGATGACGCGCGGCCAGATTCAAGACCTCGTCGGCAAGTTCGCGCAGGAGAACCCGAAGTACCGCCAGGCGCTGCTCACGAACCCGAAGGGGACCATCGAGAAGCAGCTGAACACGTCGCTCGGGACCGTCGGCGTGAAGGCCGTCGCGGATACCGCCGACACGGTTCACGTCGTGATCCCCTACGCGGCCAAGGAAGGCGAGCTGTCGGACGCCGATCTGGAACGCGTCGCGGGCGGCAAGCAGGACATCACGGCGAACTGCCTCGTGCTCGGTGGCACGGCGGTCAGCAACACCGTCATGCAGCTGAATCTCTGATTCGGCCGCGACGGCGGCGCCGCCCGGCGCCGCCGTCACCCTCTCCGACTCTCCGACTCTCCGACTCAAAAACCGATCCGTCACTCACGGCCGGCCCGGGGCGGCGACGCCCTGAGGCGGCGCGAGCCTTCCCTCCGCGCTCCACTTCCGCAAGCCGGTAGACCGCGCTCCAGCTGAAGTCGGCCGAGTCGAGAGCCGTAAGGCGGCGCCTGTCTCGCCCGCGGCTGCCTTGCCGGACCGAAAGCGGTCGCGCCTTCGCGCGACCTGCCGGCGCGGGCTTGCGCGCGGTCTACGCTGACGCAGGCGTCGGCTTGCTCCAAGTCGCGCTCCGGGAACGCCCGCGCCGCTTCGCTGTGGCGTCCCGAGCCACCAGCTTTCCTTCCGCGCGGAGCGAACGGCTCCGCGCATCACAGCAGCGGCAGACACGCCGCTCCGAAGCTCGCGAAGGTGCGGGCATCGCCTCGTCGTTCTACCGGCGCACACGGACGTCGAATCGATCCGGCTGCGAACCCCACGGCGCGGCACCCTGTTCGCCCAGGACGGGCCAGCGGCTCGGCGTGCCTGGCGTGGCCAGCCCGCCCTCGGCGAGTACTACGCGATCGTCGGCGAGTAGGTGCTCGCGCCGCCATCCGACCTCAGGCCGCGCCTTCCCCGCTACAGGCTGACGCTGAGTGGCCGGATGCAGCGCGGCGTTTCGACAGGTGGCGCCGCGGCCAACGGCGGGCTCCGAGTCGGGCGAACCAGTCGCAACTGCACTGGTCGCTCTGGACGCCGCCGCGCAGCGGCGCGGGCGTTCCCGGAGCGCGACTTGGAGCAAGCCGACGCGAGCGACAGCGTAGAGCGCGCGCAAGCGGAGCGCCGGCGGGTCGCGCGAAGGCGCGACCTGCTCTCAGCCGGCGTCGTCAGTTGCGGATACGCCGCCGCGCGACGTTCGACGCGGCCGGGTGTCCGACTGCGGCTGAAGCGCGCTCTACCGGCTTGCGGAAGTGGAGCGCGCAGGGAATGCCCGCGCCGGTTCAGGGCGTCGACGCCGCGGCCACCGTACGTGGTTCGGACGAGATCGCTACTGCGCCGTCCAGCCGCCGTCGACGGCGAGGATCGAGCCGGTCACGAACGACGAGGCGTCCGACGCGAGGAATACCACCGCGCCGGCGAGCTCGTGCAGCTCACCCCAGCGGCCCATCGGGATCTTCTCGACGAAGGCCTTGTACTTGACCGGGTCGTCGAGCAGCGACCGGTTCATCTCGGTGGCGAACGGGCCCGGCGCAATCGCATTGACGGTGACGCCGGTCGTGGCGAACTCGAGGCCGAGGACACGCGTCATGTTGGCCACTGCGGCCTTCGAGGACGCGTAGGGCACGCGCTGCGCCATGCCGACGGTGCCGAGGATCGAGGCCAGGTTGACGACGCGGCCCCAGCCGCGCTCGCGCATCTTCGGCAGGAAGGCCCGGCAGGCGAGGAACACGCCCTTGACGTTGGTCGCCATGACCGCGTCGAAGTCGTCGTCGGTCAGGTCCTCGATCGCGCCGCGGCGGTTGATGCCGGCGTTGTTGATCAGGATGTCGACGGGACCGAAGTCGCGCTCGACGTCGACGGCGAGCTGGGCGACGCTGTCCGCCGAGGCGACGTCCACCTTGAACCCGGCCGTTGCCCGACCGGTCGCTTTGGCGAGCGTCTCGGCGGCCTCGACGCAGGCGTCGACCGTCCGACTGGCGATCGCGACGTCGGCGCCGGCGTCGGCGAGGGCGCGGGCCATCGTGATGCCGAGGCCCATGTGGCCGCCGGTGACGAGGGCGCGGCGGCCCTTCAGGGAAAAGAGCTCGAGCGTCGATTGCGGAGCGGCAGGAGCGGCGTGTGGCATGTCGGGCCGCATTTTGTCACGAGCGTCCGGTGAGAGTCGGGAGGATCCGGTTCTTCAGGATCTGCCAGACCTGCGGGCCCGGCGGGGGCGGGATGATCTCGGCGACGTAGAAGCTGACGTCGTCGTGGGTCATGGACTCGGTGCCGGTGTGCGTGCGGAGGGCGTCCACCAGCGCGGTCGCGAGCCCCTCGCAGGCGTTGCCCGCGGCGAGGCACCCGTCCAGCACTCGCTCGACGCCGGCATCGCCGAACTCGGTGTCATCCGGGGCCGGCGCCTCGAGCACGCCATCGGTGACGAGCAGCAGGCGATCGCCGACGACGGCGCGGACGCGGGCCCGCGAGTAGGCCGGACCGAAACCCGTGCCGAGCGGCAGGTCGGCCGGGCCGGCTGCGACGGGTTCGTCGACGATCAGACGCTCCCAGCGCCGGCCCTTGCCGTCGCCGCCAGCGCGATAGATCCACCCGGGTGGATGCCCGGCGTAGCTGACGGTGAGCTGCTGCTTCCAGGGCCGGTAGGACACCAGCGCCGCCGTCGTGATGGCCTTGAGGCCGCTCTGCTCGAGCCGGACATCGAGCGCCTTCATCACTTCGCGCTCGTCCCACGAGTTGACGCTGGCGCGCAGCTCGGTGTGCATCACGCGCGCGACGCCGGCGACGCGTTCGCCATGGCCGGCGACGTCCGCCAGGCACACGCGCGCGATGATGCCGGAGTTGCACATCGAGCAGTAGTGGACGTCACCGCCGCTCTCGCCGTGGCAGGGATGCGAGTAGAGCACCCCGGCCAGACCGGGCAAATCTACGACGGTCCAGACGGGTTCGTTGCCTCCTCGAACTTCACCACAGATGAGGACGGTCGATGGCTGGGGTTGTGGCATGCTCGTTCCGATGTTCGCTTCCCAAACGATGCGGCTCGCGGCCTGGGCCTTGACCCTTGCTGGTGCCGTTCAAGCCGGCCGTACGGTCGCCGCCCAGACGCCGCCCGCCACGCAGCAGGCGACCCAGGAAGCGACCCAGGCCGACTACCAGCGGATGCTCGCGCTCCTCAGCATCTCCGAGATCCGCCGCGGCGTCGAAGGCCGCAACCAGCAGTCGCCCAATTTCGCCAACTACGACGAGTCGAAAGTGGCGCCATACCCGCCGCTGCCCGAGCTCATGGTAACGAAGGCCGGCAAGCGCGTCACGACCGCCAGGCAGTGGTGGGACGTCCGGCGGCCCGAGATCGTCGAGCTGTTCGACCGCGAGGTCTACGGTCGGATGCCGAAGGTGACCCCCACGGTGTCGTGGTCGGTCACGAACACCAGCGAGGAGACCGTCGGCGGCGTGACGATGGTCAAGAAAGAGCTGCTCGGGAAGGTCGACAACAGCAGCTACCCGCAGATGGCCGTGAACATCGAGGCGGCGGTGTGGACCCCGCGGGACGCCAAAAAAGGTCCGGTGCCGGTGGTGCTGGAGTTCGGCTCGGGAGGGCGCCCGCAGCCGCCGCGCGCGACGCCCCCGCCGCCAGCGCCAGGCACGACCGCAGCCGCTGCCGCGGCTCCCGCCCGCCCGGCGACGCCCGGCCCGTCCTGGCAAGAGCAGGTCGTCGCCAGGGGTTGGGGCTACGCCAGCATCCGCCCGGCGAGCATCCAGGCCGACAACGGCGCGGGGCTCACGCAGGGCATCATCGGCCTGGTGAACAAGGGCCAGCCTCGCAAGGCCGATGATTGGGGAGCCTTGAGGGCCTGGACGTGGGGCACCAGCCGACTCCTCGACTACTTCGAGACCGACAAGGCCGTGGATGCGAAGCGTGTCGCCCTCGAGGGCCATTCCCGCTACGGCAAGGGGACGATCGTCGCGATGGCCTACGAGCCGCGGCTCGCGGTGGCCTTCGTCAGCTCGTCGGGCGCCGGCGGGGCGAAGATCATGCGCCGCACCTACGGCGAGCTGCTCGAGAACGTGGCCGCGCCGAGCGAGTACCACTGGATGGCCGGCAACTTCCTCAAGTACGCCGGTCCGCTGACCGTCAACGACCTGCCGGTCGATGCGCACCAGCTCGTCGCGCTCTGCGCGCCGCGCCCCGTGTTCATCAGCAGCGGCGACACGCTCGGCGGCGTGCCGGCCGGCGACGGCTGGGTCGACGCCAAGGGCATGTTCCTCGCGGGCGTGCATGCCGGTCCGGTCTATCGACTGCTCGGCAAGAAGGATCTGGGGGCCAGCGAGTTCCCGAAGGTCGAGACCGCGCTGATCGACGGCGAGATCGGATTCCGCCAGCACACGGCGGGGCACACCCCGGGGCCGAACTGGCCGACGTTCCTGACCTTCGCCGAGCGCTACTTCACGCCGGGCGCGAAGCCGGCGAAGGCGCCGAAGACGAACTGACCCGCCGTTCGCGTGACGGCGGCCTTCACGTAGACTGCCTGCATGGCGCGGGCAGTCTACTTCTCCTCGGCCAGCGCGCTGCGCGACTGGTTCGCCGAGCATGCCGCGACCGCCGACGAGCTCCTCGTCGGCTACTACAAGACGCACACCGGCAAGCCCAGCCCGACCTGGTCGGAGTCGGTGGATGAAGCGCTCTGCGTCGGCTGGATCGACGGCGTCCGACGCAGCGTGGACGCCGACCGCTACACCGTCCGCTTCACGCCACGCCGCACCGGCAGTCACTGGAGCCACGTCAACGTCGCCAAAGTCGCGGCGCTGACCAAAGGGAAGCGGATGCTGCCGGCCGGCCTCGCCGCCTTCGCCGCGCGGCGCGCGCAGAAGACGGGCCAGGCGTCCTACGAGAACCGGCCGCGCGAGTTCTCGCGCGAGCACGCCGACGTCTTCAAGGCCGACACGGCGGCGTGGAGCTGGTTTTCGAGCCAGCCGCCGGGCTACCGGCGCACGGCCGTCTGGTACGTCGTGAGCGCGGTCCGGCTGGAGACGCAGGCGAAGCGACTGCAGCTCGTGATCGAGGCATCGGCCGCCCAGCGCCGGATCATCGGGCCGACGGGCCTCGCCAAACCGTCCGTGAAGCGATGACCGGCGCCGACGAGTTCGCGGATCTGCCCGGCCCGCCATGGGCCGCTATCGCCGGCCGCGCGCTGCTGTGGCTGATCCTGGCCTGGATGTTCCTCCGCTTCGCGACGCACAGCGTCGCCTCGAACTACGCCGGCGGCTCGTTCCTGCACCTCGTGAACCTGGTCTTCCACGAAGCCGGACACGTGCTCTTCGGCTTCTTTCCGCGCTTTCTGGTCGTGCTCGGCGGATCGGCGACGCAGATTTTGATCCCGATCGTCTGCCTCGTCGCGTTCTGGCGCCGCGGCGACCGCTTCGCCGCCGCCGTCGCCACATGGTGGGCGGGGCAGAACCTGGTCGATCTCGCGCCCTACATCAATGACGCCCGGGCGCTGGAGCTGGTCCTGCTCGGTGGTCGCACCGGGGCCGAGGTGGAGGGCCACGACTGGGAGTACCTGCTCCAGGCGCTCGGCCTGTCGACGTGGGATCACCGGCTGGCAGGCCTGGCCCACTTCGACGGCCTGCTCGTGATGGCTGCCGCGCTGGCATGGGCCGCGCTCGAGCTGCGGCGGCAATACCACGTCGCGCGCACCGCCGCCGCGGCGTAGACCCATCCAGCAGCCCGTTGTGGAAGTGGCGGCACTTCCACCACGGGCTGCTAAGCCGGGTGCGGTCTCCGCACGGTCCGGCCGCAAAATCTGGCAGTATGTGACGGTGACGCGTGGGTGTCACATGCTCACACTGGAGGCAGACGCAGATGGGTGTTCACCGTTCGATGATCTCAGGATGTGTGGCGGTCGGGCTCGCGCTCGGCGCCGCAGCGGGTGTTCAAGCTCAGGCGCCGCGGGTGGTTGCCATGACGGGGACCGACGCGATGAAGTACAGCGTCGCCGCGATCACCGCCAAGCCGGGCGAGAAGCTGACGGTCAAGCTCACCGGCCAGGGCGCGATCCCCAAGGTCGCGATGGCGCACAACTTCGTGCTGCTGGCGGCCAAGACGGACGCTGCCGCCTTCTCTACGGCCGCCGCCTCGGCGCGCGCCACGGACTTCATCCCAGCCGACAAGAAGGCGCAGGTGCTTGCCTCGACCAAGCTGGCCGGCAACGGCGAAACCGTCGAGGTCACGTTCGATGCGCCGAAGACGCCCGGCGTCTACGAGTTCATCTGCACCTTCCCTGGTCACTTCCTGGCCGGGATGAAGGGCACGCTCACCGTCAAGTAACGTGCGCATCGCGGTCTTCAGCACGCGGCCGTACGACCGCGCACATCTCGATCGCGCCAACGCGCGGGCCGAGCACGCGCTGACCTACTTCGAGCCACACCTCGACGCCGCCACCAGCCAGCTGGCGCGCGGCTTCGAGGTGGTTTCGGCGTTCGTCAACGATCGGCTCGACGCCGCCGTCCTCGGCGCTCTCGCCGAGGGCGGCACCCGCCTCGTCGCCCTCCGCTCCGCCGGCTTCAACAACGTCGATCTCGCCGCCGCGGCCGCGCTCGGCCTGCGCGTCGTGCGCGTGCCGGCCTATTCGCCGCATGCCGTCGCCGAGCACACGCTGGCGCTGATCCTGGCCCTCAATCGGCACATCCCGCGCGCCGCCGC
>JANOIR010000658.1:0-15822 GCA_031407765.1 Vicinamibacteraceae bacterium | reverse complement strand
GACTCGCGGCCGGCTGGAACCGGAGCGCGGCTTGCCGGCCTGCGGAACCGGAGCCCGGCAGGAATGCCTTGCCGCCAGCGGGCGTCCGGAATCCCTAGTCGATCAGCTTGAAGGCCAGGATGTTCGGGCCCGCCGCGACCGCGACATGCTGTCGGCCGTCGAAGGCGTAGGTCATCGGCGACGCCTTCCACTGCACGTTGGTCTGGAACTGCCACAGCGGCGCGCCGGTCGCGGCGTCGACGGCCATCAGCGCGCCGCTGTCCTCGCCGACGAAGACGAGGCCGCCGGCGGTGGCGAGCGTGCCGCCCCACGACGACGCCGGGCCGGTCTGCGGCATCTCCCACGTGATCGCACCGGTCCGCACGTCGATCGCGCGCAGCACCTTCTGGCCGGGCTCGCTCGCCCGCCGTGTCGTGCCGCCGTAGAACGACTGACCTGCCCGCCAGATCTCCGGCGTGCGCGCATACACCGTGCACTTCTCGAGCGCCTGCACGTAGTAGAGCCCCGTCGACGGACTGAACGACGTCGAGAACCAGTTGGTCGCGCCCTCGACCGCCGGGCACACGGTCCGCCCGTCAGCGGTCGGCGTCTGGTCCGGGTTCAATACCGGCCGGCCGTCCGTGCCGATCTCGCGCGCCCACGTCAGCTTCTTCACGAAGGGCTTGGCCAGCAGGAGCGCGCCGCTGGTGCGGTCGAGCACGTAGAAGAAACCGTTGCGGTTGGCGTGCAGCAGGAGCTTGCGCGGACGGCCCTCCCACGTCGTGTCGACCAGCACCGGCGGCTGCTGCGCGTCCCAGTCCCAGAGGTCGTGCGGCGTGTACTGGAAGTGCCACTTGAGACGTCCGGTCGCTGGATCGAGCGCGAGGATCGAGTCCGCGTAAAGGTTGTCGCCCTGACGCTCGGTGCCGTCGTAGTCGGGGCACGGGTTGCCGGTCGGCCAGTAGAGCGTCTGCAGCTCGGGATCCCAGGTGCCGGTGAGCCACGTCGCGGCGCAGCCGTGTGCGCTGGCAGTACCGCGCCACGTCTCGGAGCCGGGCTGGCCGGGCGCCGGCACCGTCCAGAACCGCCAGACCTCCTTGCCGCTGCCGCGATCGAACGCCGCGAGGAACCCGCGGACCCCTTCGTCGCCACCGGAAATCCCCGACACCACCAGGTTGCCGACGACGAGCGGGGCGGATGTGGCGCCGTAGTTCTGTTGCCAGTCGGCCATCTTCGTTTCCCACACGAGATCGCCGGTGAAGCGGTTGAGCGCGATGAGATGCGCATGGTCGGTGACCATGAAGAGGCGATCGCCGTCGACCGCCACACCGCGGTTGATGCCCGAGGCCGCGTCGCCGGCCAGGCCCTTCGTCCGCGGCCGCTGGTAGTGCCAGATGCGCCGCCCCGAGCCGGCGTCGAGGGCAAAGCACTCGTTGGCCTTGGTCACGTACATCACGCCGTCGACGACGAGGGGCGTGACCTGCAGACCCGAGGCGTCGGGCAGCGGAAACACCCACGCCGGCGCCAGACGACCGACCGTGGTGCGGTTGATCTGGGCGAGCGTGCTGTAGCGATTGCCGCCGCGATCGCCGTGATAGGTGGGCCAGTCGGTCTGCGACGTGACCCGGCGCCACGCCTCGCCGGCGCGCCGCAGCAGGTGCAGGCCGCCGCTGTCGGCGAGGAGCTGCAGGTCGGTGGCCGTGCGATTGAGGACGACGCCGTCGAGCGCGCCGCCGTCGGCCATGGTCACGCTCATGCGCGCGGGCGTCTCGCGGCCCGGCCGAAGCGTCCGCGCGAACGTGACGAGCGCACGCAGGTCGGCGTCGGGAAGCGGGTGGCCCGGCATCCCTTTCGCCGGCAGGCCGTCGCGCACCAGCGCCGACAGCTCTGCGTCGGTCCGCAGCCCGAGGCGCGACACGACGCCGGGTCCCATCTCCCCACCGCGCCCGTCAGCGCCGTGGCAGCGGGCGCACAACCGCTCGAACTGGACGCGACCAGGGTTCACCGCCTGCGCCAGCAGCGCCGGGATCGCCGCCACAACACACATCGCCGTCAACGCCCCGATCGCCGCCAACGCCCCGATCCGCGTGATCAACGCACGCCGTCCCACCACTCGACCTTCTGCCTCTCGGGTTGCTTGATCGTATTTGTTGGCGGCGCGCTCTCGCGCGCGCCGCGGGCCGCCCATCGGGCGTGCGGCCTGCTATTCGCGGCGCGGCAGGTCGAGGTCGAAGCCCCGCGCCGCACCGAGACGGGCGAGGCGCCCGGCGATCCAGGCGCGAGGAGGGAGGAGATCGGGCATCTCCGACCGACGAGCAACGCCGAGCGCCGGGATGCATCGCCCGGCGAATGCAGCGGGCTTCGATCTCGCCCTGCCAGCGCGCCGCGGCGTCCGCACGCGGGCGGCATCAACGGACCCCGTCCCACCATTCGACCTTCTGCCTCTCGGGTTGCTTGAACACGTAGACGAAACCCAGGCCGGCGACGAAGCCGGCGACGTGCGCCCAGAAGGCGACGCCGCCGATGTCGGCGCGGGCGCCGAGGCTGCCGACGCCCGACAGCAGCTGCATCAGGAACCACACGCCGAGGAGGACGATGGCCGGCACCTCGAGCAGCTGGACGAAGAACACGATCGGGACGATCGTCAGCACGCGCGAGTGGGGGAACAGCACGATGTAGGCGCCGAGGACCCCGGAGATGGCGCCGCTGGCGCCAATCATCGGGATGACGGACTCGCTGTTGATGTAGGTCTGCGCGCAGGCCGCGAACGCGCCGCACAGCAGGTAGAAAACCAGGTAGCGGACGTGCCCCAGGCGGTCCTCGACGTTGTCGCCGAAGATCCACAGGTAGAGCATGTTGCCGCCGATGTGGGCCCAGCCGCCGTGCAGGAACATCGAGGTGACCACGCGGTCCCAGGCGAAATCGGCCGGCACCAGGCCCCATTCGCGCACGAACAGCTCGAGGCCGTGCCGGCCGAGCGTCTGCTCGTGCAGGAACACCACGACGTTCAGCATGATCAGGCCGACGGTCACCACCGGCCAGGTGCGGGTGGGGATGACGTCCCGCAGCGGAATCATGCCGCCGAGTATACTTGCCTAGCCGGAGGGCCCGCGTCGCGCGCGCCCCGGCCCCGATCCCTGCATGGTCTGTCAGAACTGCGGTACCGAGATCGCCGACAAGGCGCTCGTCTGCTTCCGCTGCGGTCAGCCGACCGTGGCTGCGGTGCGCAAGCCGGCACTGCCGCCGTCGCGCTGGCGCAGTCTCGTCGCGCTGATCGCCCTCGTGCTGCTCGCCCTCGCGGCCCTGTTCCTGGGCCGGGCCGGCACCATCGACATCCCGATCGAGGTGCGATACGCCGTGATGGCCGTCGCCCTCGGGCTTCTCGGCTGGCGCCTGCTTGCGCGGCGACGCTGATCCGATGACGGCTACACCTCGTCTCGACGTGGTCGACGGCGCCGGGCGGCGCTCGGTCGACGTGTCGCCGCTCCCGTTCGCCATCGGCCGGCGCGACTCCAACCACCTCCAGCTCGGGGGCAGCGAGGTGTCGCGTGACCACGCCGAGATCGTGATGGAGGGCGCGCGCTACCTGCTGCGCGACAAAAAGTCGCGCTTCGGCACGTTCGTCAACGGCGACGCCGTGACGGCCGAGCGGATGCTGAAGCCTGGCGACGTGATCCGGCTGGGGCGCACCGGCGGGGCCGAGCTGGTCTTCCAGGTCGGCGCGGCGTATCCGCCCGGGCCGCCGTCGACGCCGCTCAACCTCTCCGTCGTGGGCGGACCGGCGGCGGGCGCCATCGGTGACCTGCGCCACGTCGCGCGGCTGCTCGAGGGGCTGCGCGCCCTCGGCACCGGCCGCGTCCTCGACGACGTGCTGGCGCTGGTCCTCGATTCGGCGATCGACGTCAGCGGCGCCGAGCGCGGCTTCATCATGTTGGCCATCGACGACGGCGACCTCGAGTTCAAGATGGGCCGCGGCCGCGGCCAGCAGCAGCTCGAAGGCAGCACCTTCCAGACCAGCCGCAAGATCCCGGAAGAGGTGTTCGAGACCGGCAACGCCCGGCTGATTGCCGACCTGCTCGACGGTGAGCTGGCCAATGTCCACATGGGCACGGTGGCGCTCGGCATCCGCCACGTGCTGTGCGTGCCGCTCGACGTCGTGCGCTACGTCGACGACGCCACCGCCAACGGGCCGGTCGCGTCGCGGCGCATCGGCGTCCTCTATCTGGACTCGCGCGAGCGCGGCGCCCTGCTCGCGGCGTCGACCCGCGGCGCGCTCGAGACGCTGGCGGCGGAGGCGTCGCTGGCGATCGAGAACGCGCGGCTGTATCGCTCGGCGCTCGAGAAAGCCAAGCTCGAACAGGACATCCGCATCGCGGCCGAGATCCAGCAGGCGCTGCTGCCCAAGCCGCGCCATGGCGGCGCCTTCTTCGAGACCGCCGGCACGACCATCCCGTGTCGATCGATCGGCGGCGACTTCTACGACGTCATCGATCTCGCCGGCGACGTGCTCGGCTTCGCCCTCGGCGACGTGGCGGGGAAGGGGCCGCCGGCGGCGCTCCTGAGCGCGCTCGTCCAGGGCATCATCGCCGCCCAGACGACCTCGTCCGACGGGCCGTCGGCGACGCTCGCCCGCGTCAACAAGGCGATGATCCGCCGCGCCGTCGCCGCCCGCTACGCGACGATGTTCTACGCCGAACTGCATGCCGACGGGCGCCTGGTCTACGGCAACGCCGGGCACAACCCGCCCATCGTGGTCGGGCCGGGCGGCCTGCGCCGGCTCGAGGCTGGAGGGCCGCCGGTCGGTCTCTTCGACAACATCGCCTACGACTCGGGCGAGGTGCGGCTCGTCGCCGGCGATCGCGTCATCGTCTTCAGCGACGGCGTGTCCGAGGCCTGCAACGTCGCAGAGGAGGAGTTCAGCGACGCCCGCATCATCGCCGTCGCGTCGGCGCTGCAGGACCCCTCGCCGTCGGCGCTGGTCGACGCGCTGATCGCCGAGGTCCGTTCGTTCACCGGCGCGGCGCCGCAGGGCGACGACATCACGGCCTTGGTCGTCGCCTACCATCCGCCGATCAGTCCCCTGGAACCGGTTCCTGGGGACTAGTGGCTGTATGACTGATACAGGCCACTAGCATGAGCGCGCTGCGTGCCGCGCGTGGCCCGGCCGCAGTCGCGCTGATCGTCGCGATCCTGATCTGGAATCTGATTTTCGATCTGTGGCTCGGGCAGGCCGAGCGACAGTATCTGTGGAACAAGGCGGCGCACGCGCTCGGCGAAGCTCGCGACGTCACGCTCGACGGATCGATCGCGGTGGCGGTGCGGGAGGGCGCGTGGGTGGCGACGGCCTGGACCGCCGTCGTCGGGGCCAGTGTCCTGCTGGCCGGCTGGCTCGGCTACCGCGCCGGAAGGCGGTACCCGGCCGATCCGGCCCCGACCGAGACTCGTACGCCGCGACTGCCGTAATCTCCCGGCGAGGCTGCGTCGCTCCCGGTGTGCGGCTGGACCGTCCGACGCGTTTACCCAGAGAGAACGCGTCACCTCAGGGGGCCCCCAATGCCACTCTCACCGACCGCCGCCGACCGCTCCGACACGACGCTCGTCATGCCGGCGGCCGTCGGGGCGGGCGCCGCGGTGATGGTCGCCTTCTTCACCCGTGACGTCCTCTACGGCCTGGCGATCGGCGTGCTCGTGCTGCTCGGCGGGGTGGCGGGCTGGCTGCTGCGCAGGCGCCGCCAGGGCTGACGCCACTACCCGCGGCTTGCCGGCGCTCTAACCGCGGCTCGAGATCGGCACGTAGTCGCGCTGCCGGGCGCCCACGTAGACCTGACGCGGCCGGGCGATCTTCTGATCCGGGTCGCGGGCCATCTCGTCCCACTGCGCGACCCACCCCGCCGTCCGCGGGATGGCGAACAGCACGGTGAACATCTCGGGGGCGAAGCCCATGGCCTGGTAGATCAGGCCGGAGTAGAAGTCGACGTTCGGGTAGAGCCGGCGCGACACGAAGTATTCGTCCTCGAGCGCGATCCGTTCGAGCTCGATGGCGATGTCGAGCAGCGGGTTGCGGCCCATGACCTCGAAGACCTCGTAGGCGGTCTTCTTCACGATACGGGCGCGCGGATCGTACGACTTGTAGACGCGATGGCCGAAGCCCATCAGCCGGCCTTCGCCGTTCTTCACCTTCTTGATGAAGGCGGGGACGTTGGCCACCGAGCCGATCTGCTCGAGCATCTTGACCACGGCTTCGTTGGCGCCGCCGTGCAGCGGGCCGTAGAGCGCCGCCGCCGCGCCGGCCATCGACGAGTACGGATCAGCCTGCGAGCTGCCGATCGCCCGCATCGCGTTGGTGCCGCAGTTCTGCTCGTGGTCGGCGTGGAGGATGAACAGCACTTCGAGCGCGCGCTCGAGCACCGTGTTCACCTTGTACTTCGCTTCGGTCATCTTGAACAGCATGTTCAGGAAGTTGCCGGCGAAGGACAGCTCGTTGTCGGGGTAGACGTAGAAGCGGCCAGTCGAATGGCGGTAGGCGTAAGCAGCGAGGGTCGGCGTCTTGGCGATCAGGCGCTCGCACTGCAGCAGGCGCGCCTCAGGATCGCCGACCCGCTTGGCGTCGGTGTAGAAGGTCGACAGCGCCCCGACCGTCGACAGGAACACGCCCATCGGATGCGCGTCGTAGCGGAACCCACGCATCAGGTGCTTGATGTTCTCGTGAAGCATCGTGTGCTTCGTGATGTTCTGCTGCCAGCCGTTCAACTGTGCCGTGGTCGGCAGCTCGCCGAACAGCAGCAGGTAGGCGACCTCGAGGTAGGTGCTCTTCTCGGCCAGCTGCTCGATCGGATAGCCGCGGTACTCGAGCACGCCGATATCGCCGTCGATGTAGGTGATTGCGCTCCGGCACGACGCGGTGTTGGTGAACGCCGGGTCGTACGTCATCAGGCCGAAGTCATCGTCGGCCACCTTGATTTGCCGCAGGTCCATGGCCCGGATGGTGCCGTCCTTGACGGGCACCTCGTAGCGCTTGCCGGTGCGGTTGTCGATGATGGAGAGCGTATCGGGCATGGGATGGTGACGCGCTAGCGGGGGCGCTTCTTCGACGAGCCCGCCTGTTCAGCGGGACGAGGCGCAGGCTCGGCTTCCGGTAGGGCGTCCTCCAGGCTGACGTCGTCGGCCATCGGTTCGCCCGCGACGCGGTAGTCCCCGTCGACCCAGTGCACGAGGTCCAGCAGCTTGCAGCGCTCGCTGCAGAAAGGCCGGTACGCCGCCTCGACTGGATGTCGACGACAGTATACACAGAGTGGCCGCGGCGGCATCGGGTCGGACACGACGAAAATGTTGCTAGGGCTGCGGGCCGGGCGCCGGCGGATGGTGCCGGACGTCGCGCGCCGACACCATGAAGATCACGTCCTCGGCGACGTTGGTGGCGTGGTCGCCGATGCGCTCGAGGTGCCGCGAGATCAGGATGAGATCGAGGGCCGGTTCGATCTTGGTCTGGTCCTGCAGCATGTAGGTCAGCAGCTCACGGAAGACCTGGGTCTTCAGCTCGTCGAGCAGATCGTCCTGATTGAGCACCCCCTGGGCCAGGTCGACGTCGCGGCGGACGAAGGCGTCGAGCGATTCGCGCAGCATTTTCTGCGCGATCTCGGCCATGCGCGGGATGTCGATCAGCTTCTTGACCGGCGGGTGCTGCAGGTAGCGGCGGACCGCCTCGGCGATGTTCACGGCCAGGTCGCCGACGCGCTCGAGGTCGGTGTTGATCTTGACCGCCGACACGATGGCGCGCAGATCGGCGGCCATCGGCTGGTGCAAGGCCAGCAGCTTGAAGCAGCGGTCGTCGATTTCGATGTGGAGCTGGTTGAGCGGCTCGTCGCCGGACTGGACGCGCTCGACCAGCGACAGGTCGCGCTCGACGACCGCCTCCATGATGGCGCGGACGCGCTCCTCGGCGAGGCCGCCCATGACGAGCAGGCGCTCCTTGAGGGTGGCCAGCTGTTCCTGGAAGTGCGGGACGACGCGATCGGGATCTCGCATGGCTGTGTTCGTCGGGGGCCGCTTAGCCGAAGCGACCCGTGACGTAGTCCTCAGTGAGCTTCTCGTTGGGCGCGGTGAAGATGCGCTCGGTCTTGTCGAATTCGACCAGCTTCCCCAGCCAGAAGAAGGCGGTGTCGTCGGAGACGCGCGCCGCCTGCTGCATGTTGTGGGTCACGATGACGATTGTGTAGTCCTTCTTCAGCTGGTAGATCAGCTCCTCGATGCGCTGCGTGGCGATCGGGTCGAGCGCCGACGCCGGCTCGTCCATCAGCAGCACTTCGGGCTTGATGGCGAGCGCCCGCGCGATGCACAGGCGCTGCTGCTGGCCGCCCGAGAGCGCCAGCGCCGATTCGTGCAGCCGGTCCTTGACTTCCTCCCACAGCGCCGCCTGGCGGAGGCTTTCCTCGACGCGCTCCTGGAGGCGGGCCCGGTTCGCGACCAGCCCGTTCAGGCGGACCCCGTAGGCGACGTTCTCGAAGATCGATTTCGGGAACGGGTTCGACTTCTGGAACACCATCCCGACGCGGCGGCGCAGGCTGACGACGTCCGTGCCCGGCGCGTAGACGTCGACGCCGTCGATCTTCACGGAGCCCTGGACCCGGGTTCCGACGATGATGTCGTTCATCCGGTTCAGGGTGCGGAGGAACGTGCTCTTGCCGCACCCGGATGGTCCGATGAAGGCCGTCACCAGGTGGGCGCGCATGCCGATCGTGATGTCGGTCAGGGCCTGTTTGGCGCCATAAAAGAAGTTCAGCCCGGTCACGTCGATCTTGAGCGGCGCACTCGCGTCGTCGGGCGAGCTGCCAGGGCGCGCGAGCGCCGACAGGGAGGGCAGACGGGGCGAGGCCGACGACATTGCCGAAAAGTCTAGCGCTTCCGAGTGACTTTCCGGAAACGATGTCGCCCCGGGGCGGTGGCGACGTCGACCCGGACAGGGCAGTCGAGCTCGCGCTCGAGGGGTGGCAGATAGCGCTGCGCCGCCCACTGTTCCAGTTCGGCGTCGCCGGTCGCGCCGACCCGGAGCAGCAGGCCGTCGCCGTCGTCGGCGGGTGACACGGTGAGGTCCGACACGACCTGCGAGTGGCTGCGATCCAGGCCTTCGGCGACGCGGACGAAGGCCGAGAGCAGCCGCACGGTGCGGCGCTGGCCGGCGTCCAGCTCGCCGTAGCCCTCGTGCGATTTCTTCGGCGTCGCTTGACGGTGATAGCGGGCGACGAGGGCGATGATCTCGACCTCCTCCGGATCGAAGCCGCGCAGATCGCCGTGGCGAATCAGGTAGTGCGAGTGCTTGTGGTGGCTCTTGTAGCTGATGTGGACGCCGACGTCGTGCAGCAGCGCGCCGAACTCCAGCCACTCCCGCTCGCGCGCCCCGAGACCGTGGCGATCGACGGTCTGGTCGAACAGCTGCGTCGCCATACGGGCCACCTGACGCGCGTGCTCGGACCAGTAGTGACAGCGCTCGCCGAGCTCTTCGACGCTTCGCCGCCGGATGTCGGGGTAGCGCTCGACCGCGGCGATGTGGCGCTGGTTGCGCCGGATGTAGTCGAGGATCAGCCCCTCGCGCAGCGCCATCTCACAGAGCGAGATCTCGCCGGCGCCGAGGCGGCGGAGGATGGTGTCGAGCAGCACGCCGCCGGCGACCGACAGGTCGGCGCGGCGCGGATCGAGGCCGGGCATCTGCAGGCGCTGGGCCTGGTCGGAGCCGACGAGCGCCTTGCGCAGCTTGTGGATGGCCTTGGCCGGGACGCGGCGGTGGTGCAGGTCCTCGACGACGTGGCCGGCCTCCGCGGCCAGCGCGACGCAGCCGAGGCTGAGGATGGTGCCGGAGGTGCCGATGACGCGCTGGTAGCCGCGCGCGACGATCTGGTCGACGTGCGTGCCGATCGCGGTGTCGATGTGCTCGACGAGCCGCCGCTCGTCGCGATGGGCGATGGGGTCGCCGCGCACGAATCGCTCGGTCAGGCGGATCACCCCGATCTTGAAGCTCTTGGCGATTGCCGGCTCGCGGGCGGCGCCCAGCGTGACCTCGACGCTGCCGCCGCCGATGTCGATGACGACACCGTGGCGCTTGCCGAGGTCGACGCCATAGGTCGCCGCGATGTGGATCAGGCGCGCCTCTTCGGCGCCCGAGATCACGCGCGCGTCGATCCCGGTGCGCTCGCGCACGGCGGTCAGGAAATCGCCGCCGTTCTCGGCTTCGCGGGTGGCGCTGGTGGCCGCGGCGATGATCTCGTCGACCTTGTGCGAGTCGGCGAGCCGCCGGAACTTGGACAGCGCCTCGAGGCCGCCGGCCATGGCCGCCGGCGTCAGGGCGCGCCCGTCCAGCCCGCCGGCGCCGAGGCGGACCATCTCCTTCTCGCGGTCGATGATCTCGAACGAGAGATCCGGACGGACCTGCGCGACGATCATGTGCACGGAGTTGGTGCCGATGTCGATCGCGGCGAGGCGCATGGCCGCATAGTACAGTGTTGCCGGCTGCGGCTCACGACGTCACGCGCCGCGGCCAGCGGAACCATGCCGACGTCCCGACCTTCCCGCTCGCGTTCGACCCCGGCCCGGACAGCGCCGGCGCCGCTGCCGGCCGCGTTGGGCCGACGCCTCGACGCCTTGCGCGAGCACCTCGCCGGCGCGCTCTCCGGCGACGAGCGTGCGATCCACCAGGCCCGTGTCGCGACCCGCCGCCTGCGCGAGATCGTCCCGCTGGCGGTCGATACCCGCAGCGGTCGCGGCCAGCGCCTGGCCCGCCGGCTGCGCAAGCTGACCCGTGCCCTTGGGCCGGTTCGCGAGCTCGACGTCGCGATCGGTCTGCTCGACACGCGCGTCGCCGGCCGGCCCGCGCCTGGCGTGGTGGCGATGCGGGCGCACCTCACCGAGGGGCGGAAGGAGGCGTTCACCGCGCTGACGGATGCCTGGGATGCGGCGCGGGCGGCGCGGCTGCTCGATCGCCTCGGGCGGCTGGCCGCCGACCGGCGGGGGAGTCGTCGTCAGGCCGTCGCCGCCCTGCCCAAGCGATTGCGCCGGGGACTGTCGCGCCGCGTGCTCGACCGCGCCAGGGTCCTGGGCGTTGCGGTCGCCGCGGCTGGCGCGATCCTGATCGTCGCGCGCGTCCACGAGGTCCGCATCGCCACCAAGCGGCTGCGCTATGCGCTCGAGCTCGCCGGCGAGCTACGCCTCGTCCGCACCGCCGCGCTCGTCGCCGGCCTGCGCACCGTGCAGGACATCCTGGGTGAGCTGCACGACCTCGACGTGCTGCGGGGCCGCTGCGCGCGCGTGCGGCGCGAGGTTCCGCCGGACTCCATCGTGGCGCGTGAGCTGGAGGCGATCGCGGCGTCGATCGATGCCGACGTCCGCCTGCTGCACGCGCGTTACCTGCGCACCGCCCGCGGGCTTGTGCGCCTCACCGACCGCGTCTTCGACCGAGTCAGCCCATGCCTGGATCCTTCCACCTCTATCTCGTCCGCCACGCGGTCGCCGAACACCGTGGGCCGGCGTGGCCCGACGACTCGCAACGCCCCCTCACCGACGACGGCGCGAAAAAGTGGCGGCGGCAGGCCGCCGGGCTCGCGGCGATCGGGGCGCGGCCCGACCTGATCCTGACCAGCCCGTTCACGCGGGCGCGGCAGACGGCGGATCTGCTGGCGGCGGCGTGGCCGAAGAAGCCCAAGGTGGTGGAGATGCCGGCGCTGCAACCCGGCGTCGAGCTGCACGACGTCCTGCGCGCGCTGGCGCCGGTCGGCCGTCACGAAAGCCTCGCCCTCGTCGGGCACGAGCCCGGCCTCGGCGAGCTCGCCGCGCTGCTCGTGGGCTTCAAGACGCCGCCCGAGTTCAAAAAGGGCGGCGTCGCGCGCATCGACGTCGCCATCCTGCCGCCGCCGGTGGGGTCCGGCCTGCTGCAGTGGTGGCTGACCCCGAGAGTGCTGCGGGCGATGCGTTAGTTTCGGTCCCCGCGACGCTCGTGGCTACGCGGATCCGCCGGCGGTCGCGGTGGCCGGCGGTGCCGCCTCCGCGACCCTGGTCCCCGCCGGTACCACCCCGCCCTTGGGCACCACGATGATCCCTTCGCGGATGACGTAGCCGGGCCCTTCACCCTCGACGATGCCCGTGCTGTTGACGAGGACGGCGCCATCGCCGATGCGCGCGTTCTTGTCGACGATGACGTTCTCGAGCACGGCGTCGTGGCCGATCCCGAGCGGAGGCAGCCCGTCGTGCGGCCGGCGGTCGTCGTACTCGTCGGCGCCGAGCAGCACCGCGCGCTTCACGACGGCGCCGGACGAGACCTGCATGCGGAGGCCCACGATCGAGTCTGCCACGGTGGCGTGGCACACGGAGGCGCCGTCCGAGACCACCGTGCGCGACAGCGTGCCGCCATCGACCCAGGAGGGCGGCAGGAACCGCGGCCGCGAGAACACCGGCCGGGTCGGGTGGTAGAAGCTGAACTCGGCGTCCGGCTGCGTCAGGGAGATGTTGGCGTCGAAGAACGAGCGCAGCGTGCCGACGTCGGCCCAGTAGCCGTTGAAGGCGTAGGCGCGGACCTTGCGCCGGCCCAGTGCCTTCGGGATGATCTCGTGCCCGAAATCGACGACGTTGGCCTCGGCGAGGGCTTCGACCAGCGCCTTGCGCGTGAACACGTAGATGCCCATCGAGGCCACGAACGGCTTGTTGGCCGGGGTCGTGAAGTCGGTGGTCGCGCCGGCCGGCAGGCTGCCGCCCATCTCTTCGAGGCGCGCCGCCGTCGGCTTTTCTTCGAAGCCCTCGATCTGACCCTTGCGGTCGAAGCGGAAGATGCCCATGGCGCGGGCGTCCTCGGCGGTCGTCGGCTGGGCGGCGATGGTGATGTCGGCGCCCGACGAGACGTGCGCCTGCACCATCTCGTCGAAGTCCATCCGGTAGAGATGATCGCCCGCGAGGATCAGGTAGTGATCCGCGTGCAGTCCGATGAAGTGCGGCATCGCGCGGCGCACGGCGTCGGCCGTGCCCTGGAACCAGTTGGTGTTCTCAGGGGTCTGCTCGGCCGCGATGATGTCGACGAACGACTGCGAGAAATAGTCGAGCCGGTAGGTCTGGCCGACGTGCCGGTTCAGCGACGCGGAGTTGAACTGCGTCAGGACGAAGATGCGCCGGATGCCGGCGTGCAGGCAGTTGCTGATCGGGATGTCGATCAGGCGGTACTTGCCCCCGATCGGCACGGCCGGCTTGGAGCGGCGGTAGGTCAGGGGGTAGAGGCGCTTGCCTTGCCCGCCGCCCAGGATGAGGGCCAATACGTCTGTCATGCCTGCGTGCCTCCCGTGGCGCCGCCGTCACAGCGCGGCCGGTGTCTACCGCGATTGTCCACATCCACATCCTCCGGCGTCAACCTGCGTCGCGTTTCCCACCCAGCACATCGAGTGGTTTAACCGCCTCGTCGCGCGGCCGGCATGCGTGCGTCGCGGCGGCACGGTGAAATGCATCTGTGCCGCCCGCGTGCCGGCGCCGCGGCGCGCCGAGCGCCGCGTGACGAATGGCGAGGACGGAGTCCGGAGCCATCGTCCGGTCGACGCGCAAAGGCGCGTCGGCAAATAGCAGCCGGCACGCCAGTGGGCGGCCCGCGGCCCGGCGTGAGAGCCGGCCGCAAGCAAGAAGGAGGAGCCGTGAAGCTCGACGCCCATGTGCACACCCGCTATTCGGGCCGGACGTCGCTCTACCCGCTCAGCCTGATCATGCGCGAGTCCTACAACCGGCCAGAGCACGTCTATCGCCTGGCCAAGGCCAGGGGCATGGACCTGGTCGCCGTCACCGACCACGACTGCATCGCCGGGGCACTGGCGCTCGCCGACAGGCCAGACGTGATCGTCGGCTGCGAGGTCACGGCGGCCTTCCCGCGTGACGGGGTGCGGGTCCACCTCAACGTGCTCGACATCACCGAGGCGCAGTTCCTCGAGATCGAGCGACGCCGGCACGACGTGGCGGTGCTGCTGCCGTTTCTGCGCGAGGCTGGCATCTTCACCAGCCTCAACCATGTCGCGTCGCGCGTGAACGGTCTCGTCGACGCCGCGCACGTCGCCGCCCTGGTCCCGTGGATCGACGCCATCGAAGTGCGCAACGGCTCGCGCCTGGCGGCCCAGAACCTCACCGCCTCCGCCCTGGCGGACGCCACCGGTCTGGCTCGCCTCGGCGGCAGTGATGCCCACACGACGCGCGGGATCGGCCGGACCTGGGTCGAAGCCCCGCAGGCGACCTGCCGCGCCTCGTTCCTGCGCGAGCTGCGGGCCGGACGGGTCGTCCCCGGAGGGCGCCACGGCCACTACTTCACGATGGCGTCCGACATCCTCCGCTTCGCGACATCGCTTGCCGCCGAGCAGGTCGCCGACCTGCGTCATCGACCGCTGGCGTGGCAGCAGCACGCCCTTGCCGTTGGCGCCGTCATCGGCCTGCCGCTGGTGCTCGTGCCGCTGGCGCTGGCCGCCGGGCACTTCGTGCTCGAAGCCCGCTTCAATCGTCGCCTGCTCGTCGATCTCGTAGCGCGGCCATCGGCGCGGGCGCCCCGTCGCGCGGCGCTCTCGAGCCGCCCCCACCGGCTCGCAACGGAAGGAGTCTCGGCATGAACGTCGGCGTGTTCACGGACAACGACTTCTCGAAGACCAACGGGGTGACGACCACGCTGCGCGCGATGTTGCGCCACGTGCCGAGTGACATCGCGGCGCGGGTCTACACCGCCGACGACGCCGGCGCCGACCAGCCCGACTACCTGTCGCTGCGCTCGCCTGGGATCGGCATCCCGTTCTATCGCGAGATGCGCCTGCACTGGCCGCGCTTCGGCGCGTTTCTGGAGCAGGCGCGTGCCGATCGCCTCGACGTCATCCACTACACGACGCCGGGCCCGGTCGGGCTCGCCGCCCGCTACGTCGCCGCCACACTCGGTTTGCCGATGGTGGGCAGCTTCCACACGCTCCTCTCCGAGTACACCGAAGTCCTGAGCGGATCCCGCAAGCTGGGCCAGGCGATGCGAATCTACCAGCGCTGGGCCTACGGGCGGTGCGGCACCGTGCTGGCCCCGTCCGCCGCAACGGCCCGGCTCCTCGTCGAGGCGGGCTTCCGCGCCGATCGGCTCCGTGTGTGGGCGCGCGGCGTCGACACGGACGTCTTCACGCCGGCGCGGCGGTCGGAGGCGCAGCGAAAGGCGTGGGGCGCCCGGCCGCAGGTGCCGGTGGTGGCCTACGTCGGGCGGCTGTCGCGCGAGAAGGGGCTCGACGTCCTGCCGGCGATCAGCCGATCGCTGCGCACGCACGGGCAGCCGCACCGGCTGTTGTTCGTCGGCGACGGCCCGATGCGGGCCGAGCTCGAGGCCGCGTGCCCGGACGCGATCTTCACCGGCACGGTGGCGCACGGCCACGTCCCGGCGCTGCTGGCCTCAGCCGACGTGTTCTGGTTTCCGAGCCGGACCGACACGTTCGGCAACGTGGTGCTCGAGGCGCAGGCCTGCGGCCTGCCCGTCATCGTCACCGACGAGGGCGGGCCGTGCGAGGCGGTGCGACACGGTGAGACCGGCCTGGTCTGCGGCGCCCGGGGCCCGTTCACCTTCACGCTGGCGCTGTCGTTTCTGCTGGGCGACGCGGCGCGGCGCGCGCAGTTGGGCGCGGCGGCGCGGCGGTACGCGTTGAGCCGGAGCTGGTCGCTCGCGCTCGAGCCACTGTTCGACACCTGGCGGACCGCACATTGCGCCAGCGTCACCGCGCCGCCGATCGCCGATGCGCCGGTCGTGCAGGCCCCGCTGGTCTCCGCGGGCGCGGCGCGATGAGCGCTGCGCGATGAGTGGCCCAACCGTCGTCGCGATCCTCGGTG
>JANOIR010000633.1:0-4516 GCA_031407765.1 Vicinamibacteraceae bacterium | reverse complement strand
GGCGCGCTGTCCGGCGGCGCCGTCGACGATGCCGTGCACGTGATCCCAGTCGCGCCACAGGAACGGGAAGTCGAAGACCTGGAGCTTCGGCGCGACGCTGCCCCAGATCGCCGTGCCCGAGACCATGAAGTCGATGAGGCCTTCCTGGACCTGCTGGACGGTCTCGCGCTCCTGGCCGAGCGTGCCGCTGGAGAACACGCGGACGATCACCGCGCCGTTGGTCTTCGCTTCGACGAGCTCCTTGAAGGTCTGCCCGAGCACGTGCAGCGAGGTGGGGCCGGCCGTCATCGAATGCGACAGGCGCAGGATCAGGCGGCCGCCTTCCGTGCGGGACCGGCAGCCGGCGGCGAGCGCAGCGGCGCCCACGCTCGAGAGGAACGTCCTGCGACCAATGCCAGCGGGCACTCGATGGGCATTATGCCGCATCGCCGGCACACACTTTCTTCACCATTCGAAAGGATCGCGACGCGGCGGCGTGTGCCATCATCGCCATTGCCTGCCCGAGACGACGGATCTGCCTCATGCGACTCTTCGCCGCTCCCGCGATCGCCACGGTGTGTCTGCTGGCGTCGATCGGCCTGGCCGCCCGCGGTGCCCGCGTTGAAAGTCCCGCTGCACTCGACGCGGGCTTCTTCGGCGCTGATCAACCGCCGGCCGCCGTGCGGCCGGTCCTTTCTGGGGCATGGACGATCGACCGGACGCTGGGGACGCCGCCCGGCAGCGTCGCCATGCCCGACGACGGCATGGACGGGCCCGGTTCAGGTGGCGGCCGCGGGCCCGGCGGATTCGGCGGCGGCATCGGAGGCGGTCGCCGCGGTGGCATGGGCGGCCCCGGCGGCGGCGGGCGGCGGCGCGAGGGGGACATGGCGGCGCGCCGGGCCCTGATGGAAGAGCTGATGCTCGTGCCGCAGACGTTCACCATCGCCCAGGACGGCGACAAGGTCCTGTTCATCGAGCCCGACGGCGTCGTCCGCGCCTTCGTGGCCAACGACAAGGCCGAGAAGCATCAGCTGCAGAACGGCACCATCGAGACCAAGTCGCGCTGGGACGGCGACGCGCTGCTGATGGAGCTGAAGCCCGCCGACGGCCTCACGATCACGCGTCGTTACGCGGTCCACGGCACGCCGCGGCAGCTCGAGGTGACGACCACCACCAACCGCGGCCCGAAGAACGCCAAGCGGGTTGCGGTCTACGACGTGGTCGACGGACCGGCCGCCGCCGCACAGTAGGCGGCGCCGCCAGCTAGTCGCAGCTGGGAGCTGCGCAATCGCACGCAACGTCGACAACGTGAACGCGCCTGCACCTGCCGCACCGGGGCGGGCCTCAAGATCGGTCGAGCCTCACCGTGCTGACCGCCGTCCGTTCACGACACGTCTGGATCTTCGCGCTGCTTGCGGCCGCCGCGGCCGCGGCGGTTGCTGCGCTCCCCGCCCTGCCGCAGGATCCGGCGTATCACCGCTTCGCCGACACGCGACCGCTGCACGGCGTGCCCAACGCCTGGAACGTGCTGTCGAACGCGCCGTTCCTGCTCGCCGGCGCTCTCGGTCTGCTGACCTCCCGGCGTCGGCTCGATTTCCCAGCCCGATCGGCCTGGATGGTGGCCTTCACCGGCATCGGCCTGGTCGGCCTGGGATCCGCGTGGTACCACTGGGCGCCTTCCGATCCGTCATTGGTCTGGGATCGGCTGCCGATGACCGTCGGCTTCATGGGCGTGGTCGTCGCCGTCCTTCACCGGCCCCTGGGCGACCGCCTGGCGGGGCGCCTGCTGTGGCCAGCTGTCGCCACAGGACTCGCGAGCGTCGCCTACTGGCAGTGGACGGGCGACCTCCGGCCGTACGTCTGGATCCAGTTCGCACCGCTGATGATCCTCGCGGCGGCCATCGCGCTCGAACGCGATCGCCCGACGGTCCGCGGTCTGCTCCTGGCGGTGCTCGTGCTGTATGGCGTGGCCAAGGGCTGCGAAGCTGTGGACGGCTTCGTCCACGTCCGCAGCGGCGGCCTGATCGCCGGCCATGCGCTGAAGCACCTGACGGCCGCGTCCGCGTGCCTGCTGCTCGTCGAGGTGGCTCGGCTGTCCCGCATCGATCCCGCGCGTGACGCGCCGCCAGTCGCGCGGCGGGCTACTGCAGTGCGAAGTTGACGGTGACCGTCATGATCACCGGCACCGGCTTGTCATCGAGCAGCGTCGGCTCATAGCGCCAGATCGACACGGCGGCCAATGCCGCGGCGTTCAACATGGGATGCGGGCCGGTCAGCACGGTCGCCTCCGCGACGCAGCCCGCGGTGGAGATCTTCGCCTCGATGATCGTGGTGCCCTGGACGCGGCCATCCTGCATCTCCTGCGGGTAGACCGGCAAAACGTTGCGGATCTTCCTGGGCGCGCGAACCCGCCCGCCGGGCCTCGTGTCCTTGATGCGGAGACTCGCTGGCCGTCGCGGACAATCAGCATCTTCGGGACGGAACCCGATCATCAGCAGGTCGGCGCGCCCTGGCGACAGCGGCGCGGAGCCGCCCGCCAGGTCCAACGCGGCCAGCAGCTGAGCCGCCCGACCGCAGCTCCCCGCCCCGACCCCAATCGGCGCGAAGACCTCTCGCACCTGGCCCGTGGGCTTGAATGCGGCCTCGACCGCGACCACCTGGTGCGCCGCGTAGGCACAACCGGTGAGGGCCGCAAGGTCTGCGGCGAGTGTCGCAGTCACCGGTCGCATCATTCGAATGATGAGGTCGGTCGTGGGCGCGGTCGGCACCACGGGAACACGGGGTGCCCGCGGCCGTGTCTCCTCTGCCCACTGCTCCCGCGGGGGGAACTCCGGCACCCGCGCACGCAGCGCCGCCTCCTCGCCCCGGTCGAGTCGCCGCATCCAGGCGTCGCGCCAGGCGCCGTCCGGCACCTTGGCGGGATCGAGGGCGGCGATCGCCGGACCGACTGTTGTCGGGGCGCTGCCTGCTCGTTCGCCGCGTCGCACCAGCTCGAGCACGATCGCCAGCCACGGGTCCTCGGCCGCGGTCACCCGGGCGCGGACGTCGTCCAGCGCTCCCGCGGCTTCGGGTGGCAGCGCCGCCTGTCGCGACTGGCGTCGCAAGAGCATCCGCACGACGCTCCGCCTGACCGCCGATGAGGCCTTCAATCCCGCTGCGATCACCGGCCACGGCGCTGGCGTTGTGGCGCCGTCGGCGCGGGCGACCATCGCGAGATAGGCCGGCTCGAGGTCAGGCGCCGTGGCGAGCGGAGCCAGGGCCGCGACGACAGCGTCAGTGTGGGTGGACGACAGGGAGAGCAGCACCTCGCCGACGACGTCGCCGAGCGGGACGAGCCGTGTGAGGGCGTCGGGTGCCCGCGTCCGGCCGACCACCTCGAGCCACGCCGTCGCCGCCGGATCGCCGAGCCGGGCGATGGCGGCGAAGGCGGCCGTGTCGCCGGCCGGGCCGGCGATGAGCGCGACGGCCCGCATCATCTCCGCCACCGCGGTGTCGTCCGCCTCGGTGGCAAGGGCGGCCGTGAGAGCCGGCACGAGCTTCTGATGCCGCGTCGTGAACGCCACCCGCGCCGCGACCGCACGCACCTCCGGGTTCGTGTGGCGCAACGCTTCTCCCAGCCGCTCGACGACCTGCGGGTTGGACGTGTGAGGCAGCAGCAGCGCGACGGCGCCAGGCGACAGCGGTCGCTTGACGGCTTCGGCGGCCGGCTCGGTCGTGGCGGCAACTGGCGCCTGGCCAGCTGCCGGGAGCGGAGCGGTTAGGGCGATCGCCAGCGCGAAGCCGGCGATGTCCAGGGGCGTGCGCGCATCGTGCGTCGGAGCCTACGTCAGACCGAGGCGGGGTGTCGACGGTGGGTCAGCGCTTGTCGAACGAGAACGGCTGACCGTTGAAGCCCGACCCAAAGGTACCGCCGGAAATCCGGAGCCCGGTCGGATCCATCTGGCCGCGCATCGTGAAGTCGATGAACGGATCGATCTTCCAGCGAATCTCGAAGGCACCGTTCGAATCGATACGACCGAGCTGCGCCGGATCCGTTCGGCCGCTATCGCCCAGTACAGTCAACGTTCCGCTGATGACGCCCCCCACCTGCACCAGGGCCATCGTGGCCGCCTCGGTTCGCGTGCTGCTGAAGTTGATCGTGCCAGCCCATGTGCCGGTCATGCCGCCGATCGTGATCGTCCGACGATCGGTGGCGGAGCCGCCACGCCCGTCGGTGGCGGTCAAGGTGATGGTCGCTGCGCCGGCCGTCAGATAGGTCTTGGCCAGCGCTGCGCCAGTCGCCCGGGTCCCGTCGCCCAGCTCCCAGTCGAACGATACCGGGTCACCATCCGGATCGGTGGCGGCGGCCGTCATCGCGAACGACGTCAGCGTCGCGATACCAAAGCTCGGATTCGCGGTCATCGCGGTGATCCTCGGCGCGGCATTCAGGACCGGCGTGGGCGTCGGCGTAGGTGTCGGGGTTGGGGTTGGCGTTGGGGTCGGCGTGGCGGGGTTCTTGTCGCTGCCGCACGCACTGAGAGCCACGGCGAGGGCGCAC
>JANOIR010000624.1:0-26233 GCA_031407765.1 Vicinamibacteraceae bacterium | reverse complement strand
CATCGCCGCCGGCGGCGGTGTAGGCGTCGACGAGCTGTCGCGCCGCCGTGAAGTAGTCGGTGCCGGATGCCGGGTCGGTCAGGTTCAGCGGCATTGCGATGTCGCGGCGAACGAGCAGGTTGCGGCCGCGGCGACCGACGTAGCCGACCTCGATGCCGTAGTTCTTGCCGAGCTCCTTGCCGATGATCGCGTTGAAGACGTGGGAGTACGGCGTTCTCACCGACTGATCGATGCCCGACGTGATCGTGCCGGTACCGATCTCGGGCGTCGCCGGGAAGCCGGCCGGCGGCGCGTCCGGGTAGGTGATCGGCACGGTGTTCGGGTTGGTGAACCGCACCTGCGGCGACAGCTCGCCGAAGCCGCCGAACGGCGAGCTGAGCGCATTCGAGAGGCCGAACGAGCCGCCGTTGTCGAACGTCGACGCGAGGCCGGCGCCGATGCGGTCGTAGACGACGCCGTAGCCGCCGCGCACGACCCACGACGGCTTCGGCTCCCAGGCGGCCGAGAACCGAGGGGCGAAGTTGTTCTTGTCCCAGGCATAGAAGCCGGGGCCGTCGTTGGCCGGGCCGCCGGCCACGAACGTGATCGTCTCGCTCGCGCTCGACGGAATGCCCGCGCGCATGTTCGCCGCGCGCTGGTCGAACCATTCGCCGAGGTTCACGGTCGGCGCGACCTGCTGGCCGTTCACTTCCCAGGGCGGCGAATAGAGCCCGTAGCGGAGGCCGGCGCTCACGGTCAGGTTGTCGAGCAGGTGCCAGCTGTCCTGGAAGTAGAGCTCGAACTCATTCGCGCCGTAGAGGCGCCCCACCGGGGCACCGGGGGCGAGCACGCTGCCGTCGATGTTGTAGTTGTAGACGACGTTGGTCTGGCTGATGATGCCGAGCAGCGGGATCAGCGAGTCACCGAACGCCGATCGTCCGGCGGTGGCGACGGCGGGCAGGCCGCTGCAGTCCGCCGGCGGCGGGCACGGGCCGCCTGGCCGGTAGCGCTGGCCGACGCCCGAGACCCACGACCCGTTCGCCGTGCCCGTGGTGAACGAGTTGGCGAAGGTGTAGTTGTCGTTGCGGATGAACCGCAGGTTGCCGCCGAACTTGAACGTGTGGCGGCCCTTCACCAGCGACAGGTCGTCGACGAAGTTGTGGGTCTGGATTTCGCGCCCGTTGCTGACGTCGTTGGCGATGTCGAAGCCGAGATCGTCGATGAAGCGGAAGCCGGTAGTGTCGCGGTTGAGCAGACCCACCGTGTCGGTGTCGATGCGCGTGTAGCCGTAGCGGAACGTGTTGACCAGGCTGCCGCCCAGCGTCGAGTCCCACCCGATGGCGGTGCCCCAGTTCTTGTCGGTGCGCGAGCGGCCGGGATCGTCGCCCGGGTACTGCGGCGCGGTGTCCACCGCGTCGTTCTGCTTGTTGAACCGGCCGAAGAAGTTGTGGCTGCCGTTCAGGCGGTAGTCGGCCCGCGCGATGTAGGTACGGAAGGTGTTCTCGATCGGGGCGCCGAAGCGGAAGTCCTCGATGTTGCCCGGATAGCGCCCGTCCTGGTTCGATGACGGGAACTGCCGGAAGTACGCCATCGCCGCCGCGCTCGGCCCGATGCCCAGCGGATCGATGCGCCGCAGTTCGGCCGGGCTGAGCCCGTAGGACCCGGCCGGCACAGTGTGAGTGCCAGTCACGCCGGCGACCGTGCCACCCGGGCAGGCCGAGGCCGTCGCGCACTGGTAGGTCAACACGCCGTCGCGCAGGGAGTTGGACGGCACCGCGCGGGTCACGACCGTCTCGCGGCTCTCGTTCAGGCCCTCGAAGTTGCCGAAGAAGAACAGCTTGTCCTTGCGGACGGGGCCGCCGAGCGAGAAGCCGAAGATGTTCTTGTCGAGCTTCGGCGCCTTGCTCTCCTCGCCTTCCGCCAGCTGCGACAGCTTGAGGAAGTATTCGTTCGACGAGAACCTGGTGTTGCGGTTCACGTAGTAGCCAGCGCCCGTCAGCTTGTTCGTGCCGCCGCGGGTGACGAGCGAGACCTGAGCGCCGCTCGAGCGTCCCGACTCGGCACCGTAGTTGCTCGTCGTCACCCGGAACTCCTGCACCGAGTCGAGCGTGACGCGGAGCACCGACGTGAAGGCGGTCTGCTTGTCGGCGTCGTTGACGTCGATGCCGTCGAGCGTCACCGTCGACTGGTCGGCGCGGGCGCCACTCACCGAGCCGTAGCGCGGATCCATGGTCGCGCCGGGATCGGCCTTGGGCACGTAGGTCACGCCGGGCTGCAGCGAGAGCAGGGCGGCGACGTTGCGGCCTTCGAGGGGCAGCTGGCGGATCTGGTTGCCGCTGATCACGTTGCCGATGCTGGCGTCGGTGGAGTTGATGACCGGCGCCTCCGCCACGACCTGCACCGACTCCGACAGGCTTCCGACCTGGAGGTCGAGCGAAACCTCGTTGGTGCTGTCGACCTGCAGGGTCACCTTCTCGATGACCGAGGTCTTGAAGCCCTGCATTTCCACTGTCAGCGAGTAGTCGCCCGGAGGCATGCCGTTGAACGCGAACCCGCCGGAGTTGTCGGACTGCGTCGTACGGGTCAGCCCGGTCGCCGGATTGGCGATCGTCACGTTCGCGCCGGGCAGGGCCATCTTCTGCGCGTCGACGATTTTCCCCTGCAGGGTCGCGGTGCCGCTCTGCGCGCGCGCGCTGTGCGCCACCATCAGGCACATGCATGCGGCCACCAGCCACGTCACCCAGTGCTGCCTTCTCATCGTGTCTCCCCCCAAAATTGCAAAGACGCGGTCGCCTGGGCGCTCGCGCCGTCGAAGCATCCACCTCGAGGGCGTCCTGGCGGACGCCTGGGTCGTCGTGGTCCGGGCCGGGATAGGTCGCGGGACGAACCCTCGCCGCGTGGCGGCGAAGCGGATGTCAGTAGTTACCTGGGCTGGTGAACACTGTCAAGTGAGTAGGCAACTGCTGACACGGAATTGGGACGAACCGGCGACCGAGGCCCAGTCCCGGTCATCTGCTGAGCTTCGCCGAGGCTCAGAGCCGCCGCAAAGCGAGCGCCGCCGTCATGGCCGCCATGCCTACGTGGTACAGCCCGACGATCGTCAGCGCCGGTCAGCCAAGGTGGATGCGGGGACGCCGCTCGGGATCGGACTCGGTCTGGCGCAGCACCTCGCGGCTCACCGGCGCCACGTCGCCCTCGCCGAAGGCGAGGAACTTGAGCAGGTAGGCGATCGGGTTGCCCTCGGTCCACCCGAAGTAGGCGTGCGGGACCTTGCCGGTGCGATCGCGGATGTGCAGCAGCAGGCCGGCGATGGCGTTGGGGACGGCCGCGCTGAGGCAGCGCAGCACGCGGAACGGACCGATCTCGACCCCGCGCACCTTCAGCACGTTGCTGAACTCGGAGGCGTCGGTCGTCGCGACCTCGACGAACAGGACCGGCTCCCACGGTTTGAGCTGGTGGGTGTCGCGGGCCTCGCGGATCTTGGCCGCGTACTCGGCCACGTCACCGACACCAGGACGGTTGGCGATCACGCGGACCTGTCCGGTGGTCGCCGCCTGGTCGATGAACAACATCGCCGCTTCGTCGGCGTCGACGCCCTGGATGCGCAGCTCGGTCGAGCGCAACACCCGCGACACCAGCGACGTCAGGATGATCGAGACGATGAAGATCGCGGCGATGCGGATCCCTTCCGGCCGCTCGTGGATGTTCTGGATGGTGGTGTAGGCGAAGACCAGCGTGATGACCAGATAGTGCTGCCAGAACCGCCCGGCCCGGTGTGCCGCGAGCGTCACCGCCAGGGCGGCCGAGAACATCAGCACGAGGACGCCGGTGGCATAGGCCCCGCCCTGCGCCTCGACGTCGGCCTGGAAGATGATCGTGACGAGGAAGGTGATGGCGGTGAAGACCAGCACCAGCGGGCGCATCGCCTTGGTCCACTCCGGCGCCATGCCGAAGCGCGGCAGGTAGCGCGGCACCAGGTTGAGGAGACCCGCCATCGCCGAGGACCCGGCGAACCACAGGATGCTGATCGTGCTGAGGTCGTAGAGCGTGCCGAACACCTCGCCGAAGTGCTCGTGGGCGAGGAAGGCGAGGGCGCGGCCGTAGGCCGGTCCGCCGTGGGCGAAGTGGGCGGACGGAATCAGCAGCGTCGAGACGAGGCTGCTGCCGAGCAGCAGCACGCTCATGATCGCCGCGGCGGCGAGGAGCAGCCGCCGCGCGCCGCGGATCCGCCCGGCCGGGTTCTGTGGCGTGTCACCAGGATCGCCCTCGACGAGCGGCATCACGGCCACGCCGGTCTCGAAGCCCGAGAGGCCGAGCGCCAGCTTCGGGAAGAGCAGCAGGGACACGAGCGCCATCCTCGACCAGCTGCCATGCTCGAGAAACAGCATGTCGCGCCAGCGTGGCAGCAGCTCCGGGTGCGCGACGATGTGGGTCAGGCCCCAGCCGATGACGATCACGTTGAGCACGAGGTAGGCCCCCACCAGCACGACCGCCAGGCCGATCGCCTCGCTGAAGCCGCGCAGGAAGACCGCGCACAGCGCCGCCAGCAGGACCAGCGTCACCACCACCGGATGGTCGATCCAGTGAGGCACGAGCGGGTTCTCGATGATGTGCGCGGTGGCGTCGGCGGCCGACAGGGTGATGGTGATGACGAAGTCCGTCGCGGCGAAACCGAGCAGGCACAGCACCAGCGCCTTGCCCTTCCACCGCGACAGCAGCTCCTGCAGCAGCGAGACGCTGCCCTCGCCGTTCGGGCTCAGCCTGGCGATCGCGCGATACACCGGCAGCGCGCCGAACAGCGTGAGCAGCACGAGCACCGCCGTCGCCACCGGCGACAGCAGTCCGGCCGCGGCGAAGGCGATCGATGGCTGGTAGCCGAGCGTCGAGAAGTAGTCGACGCCGGTGAGGCACATGACCCGCCACCACGACGACCGGTGAGGTGCCTGGGGCTGGGGCGCGGAAGCGTGAGCGTCGCGGACGTCCTGGAGCAACCAGGCTTGGAATCCGCGTGGAACAGGGGAGGCCACGAACGGGCGATTGTATCGCGGTTCGACCGCTTCCGCTGCCCGGCTGGCTCCAGTCGGATTGGCGGCGTGTCAGGCCCGCGAGCCGGCCGCCGGCACGGCCAGCAGCCGCTCGTAGAGCGCCTCGTACATCGGCACCACGCGGTCCTCGTCGAAGCGGTCGACGACCGAGGCCCTGGCGAGGCGGGCGACGCGTTGCCGCCGCGACGGATCGTCGAGCAGGTCGAGCACTGCCGCCGCCATCCCGGCATGATCCTCGGGCTCGCGCAGGAAGCCGGTGAGACCGTCGGTGATCACCTCGGGCAGGCCGCCGACCCGCGATGCCACAACCGGCACCCCGCAGGCCATCGCCTCGAGCGCGGCGAGCCCGAAGCTCTCCTGCGCGGAGGGCAGCAGGAACGCGTCGGACACCGAGAGCAGGCCGCGCACGTCGTCCAGCTCGCCGAGGATCTCGAGGTGCTCGGCGACGCCGGCCTCGCGCGCCAGGGTCTCGACGCGGCCGCGCTCCGGACCGTCGCCGACGAGCACGATCTTGGCCCGGCGCTGCTCACGGACGCGGCGGAAGATGTCGACGACGGCGTCGAGGCGCTTCACCGGCCGGAAGTTCGAGACGTGCAGCAGCAGGCTGTCGTAACGGTCGGGCGGGCAGACACGGGCGCGCAGGGCCGGGTCGGGCATCGGCGCGTAGCGGCCGCAGTCGAGGAAGTTGGGCACGACCACGATCGGCGACGTCAGGCGCAGGTGCCGGTAGGTGTCGTCGCGCAGGCTCTCCGAGACCGCCGTCACGCCGTCCGACTGTTCGATGCAGAAGGCGACCGTCTCGCGATAGGACGGATCGGCGCCGACCAGGGTGATGTCCGTCCCGTGCAGCGTGGTCACCACCTTCGGCACCGCCGCGCCGTGCGAGGCGAGGATCTGCCGCGCCAGGTAGGCGGCGCCGGCGTGCGGCACTGCGTAGTGCGCGTGCACGATATCGAGCGCATGTGCCCGCGCCACCTGCACGATGCTGGTCGACAGCGACAGCACGTACTGCGGCTCGCGGAACAGTGGATAGGCCGGCGTCTCGACCCGATGGACGATGACCGAGCCGCTCTGATCGCGTAGCCGGAACGGGATCTCGCTGCTGAGGACGTGGACCTCGTGACCGCGCCGCGCCAGGCTGGTGGCGAGCTCGGTGGCGACGACGCCGCTGCCGCCGACCGACGCGTAGCAGACGATGCCGATGCGCATGCCGGAGCTTCGCGGCGGCGGGGGCGTCACGCCACGCCGGTCACGCATGCCCCGCCTCCGGCGATCCCAGCCCCGCGTCCGCCGACCAGGCCTTGAACAGGTGCGGCCGCACCACCGGCTCGCGCACGATGAAGCCCTCGGCGTAGCGGACACCGGCGAGCGCCCCGAACTGGGCGTCGCGGCTCTCGATCAGTTGCGAGAAGAGCGGCGAGGTCAGGCGCGTCGCGGCCGCCGCGTCGCCCGCCGGGGCGAACTGCGTGCGATGACAGGCGAGCGCCTGGCGTTTGATCTCGTAGACGTCGCTGACGTCGACGACGAACGACGGCGACGCCGCGTCGTTGATGAAGTAGTGGCACACCCAGTCGGGGCGCCACGGATCCTCGGCGGTCTGGACCCGCCGCAGACCGGCGCGGAAGATGGCCTGGCGCAGGAGCTGGCTGGCGCGGACGTGATCGGGATGCCGATCGTCCCAGTACGGCATCGCGATGGCCCGCGGCCGGTGCGCGCGCACGCAGCGCACGACGCGATCGAGCTGCGCCTCGTCGTCGGCCGACAACCCGCCGTCGGGCAGCGCGAGGTTGATCCGCAGCGCCGCGCCCAGGACCGCGCTGGCTTCGGCCGCTTCGGCGACGCGCCCGTCGGGGGTGCCGTTCGAGCCGAGCTCGCCGCGGGTCAGGTCGACCAGGCCGACCCGATCGCCGCGTTTCGCGTGCAGCGCGACCGTCCCGCCCATCCCGATCTCGATGTCGTCGGGGTGGGGGCCGAACACCAGCAGGTCCAGGGGCATCCCCGCGATTGTAGCGTGGCGGCGCCCGCCTGCCTCAGTGAGGGCTGCCGGCGTCGCGTCACTCGCCCGTCACGAGTGGGCGCTGGGTGCCTGCGCAGGGGAGCAGGTCACGGCGCCAACACCGCGGGGCGGCACTGTTAAGCTGGGACGCATGGAAGTGGAAGTGTGCTGCCCGTCGTGCGGCGAGCCGCTGGCGGTGTGGATCGACGTCGGGGGAGGGCCCGCGCAGCGCTACGTCGAGGACTGCCAGGTGTGCTGTCGGCCGATGGAAGTGACGGCGCGACTCGACGCCGAGGGCGACGCCGACGTGTCGGTGCGCACGCTCGATGAGTAGCCGCGTCACGATCGTCGAGGTCGGCCCGCGCGACGGCCTGCAGAACGAGGCGGCGCGGATCGCCACCGCCGACAAGGTGGCGTTCGTCGAGCGCCTGGCCGCGGCCGGTCTGCCGGTGGTCGAAGTGACCTCGTTCGTGCGGCCGGATCGCGTGCCGCAGCTGGCCGACGCGCGCGAGGTGTTCGCGGCGCTGGCGCCGCCGGCGCGCACGCGCTACACGGCGCTCGTGCCCAACCTTACCGGCCTGCGCGAGGCGCTCGCCGCCGGCGTCCGCGAGGTCGCGATCTTCGCGGCGGCGTCGGAGGCGTTCAGCCACCGCAACACCAACCGCTCGATCGCCGACTCGCTGGTCGCCTTCGAGGCGGTGTGCCGCGAGGCGCGCGACGCCGGGGTGCGCGTCCGCGGCTACCTGTCGACGGCGTTCGGCTGCCCGTTCGAGGGGGCCGTCGATCCGCGGCGGGTGGGGGAGATCGCCCGCAACCTGCTCGATCTCGGCGTCTTCGAGGTGGCGATCAGCGACACCATCGGGATCGCGCACCCGGGGCAGGTGCCAGTGGTGGTGGAGGCTGCGCTCGCGTCTGGCGTGACGATCGACCGGATCGCGCTGCACTTCCACGACACGCGCGGCCAGGCGCTCGCCAACGTGATGGCGGCACTGCCGCTCGGCGTGCGCACCTTCGACGCGTCCGCCGGCGGGCTCGGCGGCTGCCCGTTCGCACCGGGCGCGGCCGGCAACCTCGCCACCGAGGATCTGGTCTACCTGCTCGACGGCCTCGGCTACGAGACCGGCGTCTCGCTGCCCGCCGTGATCGAGGCGTCCGCGTTCATCGAGCCAAGAGTCGGGCATCCGCTGCCGTCGCGAACGTATCGCGCGGCGCGGCGCTAGCTCCCGATGCTGCTCCCGCTGCTCCCGTCCCGGACGCCGTCCCGGAGACTGTCCCGGACAGTGTCGTGGATCGATGCAGCGGCGATCGCAGAAACTGCAATCTAGGAAAGATCGACCAAGGGAACGCCTGGCTGGACGATCGTCCCGGCTTGGCAGGCGATGCGGGCCACGGTGCCGTCGTGCGGAGCGCGGATCGCGAGCTCCATTTTCATCGCTTCGAGGAGCACCAGGACGTCGCCGGCGACGACGCGCTGGCCGACGCTCGCGACGATGCGCGTGACAGTGGCCGGCATCGGCGCCTCGAGGCCGTGCGCCGCGGCGGCCCGGCCGCGCCGGCGCGGACCCTCGGCAGCTGCGCCCGCGACGAGGCGCACGACGCCGTCGATCGCCGTCCATACGTCGGCGCCATCCGCGATCGCCTCGACGTGATGCGCGGTGCCGGCGGGATCGACGAGCGCCAGGCGCCACGTCGCGTCGGGCGTCCGCTCGGCGCGCGCAATCGTCCACGTCTCGACGCGCCCGTCGCTGAGCGTGACCGCGAGCGTCTCGGGCATCGCGCTCATCCGCGCCACCCCCGCAGCGTCGCCCACGGGTTGGTGGTGATGGCAGCTTCTGCCTCGTCGCCAATCCGGCCCGCACACTCTCCGGGAGCGTGTCCCGGACGCTGTCCGGGAGAGGTCCTCAACCACGCCGCGGCGGCCAGCGCTGCCGTGGATGCCGTGCCGGTGCCGATGAGCGCCTCGTGCTCGTCGGCGACGAAGCCGGTGTCGACGTCGCCGGCGCGGAAGCGCGGATGCGCGAGGATGCGCGCCAGCAGCGTGGCGTTGGTGCGGACGCCAAAGACGAGGGTGCGCCGCAGCGCCGCTTCCAGCCGCGCGATCGCCGCATCGCGGGTCGCGGCGTGGCCGACGATCTTGGCGACGAGCGAGTCGTACTGGACCGGGATCGCGTCGCCGCGCTCGACGCCGGCGTCGACGCGCAGCCCGGGCGCGTGCGGGAAGCGGCAGGCGAGCAGGCGCCCCGCCTGCGGCAGGAAGCCCTGCTCCGGATCCTCGGCGCAGAGCCGCACTTCGATCGCGTGCCCGCGCGGCACCAGCGCATCCTGTGTCCACGGCAGGGGCGCGCCCCCGGCGATGGCGAGCTGTGCGTGCACCAGATCGACGCCGGTCACCGCCTCGGTGATCGCGTGCTCGACCTGCAGGCGCGTGTTCATCTCCAGGAAATAGAAGCGCGCGTCGTCGCCGCTGCCCTCGAGCAGGAACTCGATCGTGCCGGCGTTCACGTACCCGGCCGCACGCGCCGCCGCGACGGCGGCTTCCCCCATGCGCGCCCGCACCGCCGGCGTCAGCGCCGGGGACGGCGTCTCCTCGACGATCTTCTGGTGCCGGCGCTGGATCGAGCATTCGCGCTCGAACAGGTGGACGCAGTTGCCGTGCGCGTCCGCGAACACCTGGATCTCGACGTGCCGCGGCCGCTCGATGCGGCGCTCCACGTAGAGGGTGCCGTCGCCGAACGCGCGCGTCGCCTCGCGTCGCGCCGCGGCGATCGACTCGTCCAGTGTCGCGACCTCGGTGACCACGCGCATGCCTTTGCCGCCGCCGCCCGCCGACGCCTTGACGACGACCGGCAGACCGAGGGCGAGCGCGGCGGCACGGACCCCCGCGTCGGTCTGATCCGACGGCGTCGCGCCCGGCACGACCGGGACGCCCGCGGCCTGCATCCGCTCGCGCGCCCCGAGCTTCGAGCCCATCGCCGCGATCGCCTCGGGCGGCGGACCGACGAAGATCACCCCGGCGTCGCGACACGCGGCGGCGAACGCCGCGTTCTCGGAGAGGAAGCCGTAGCCGGGATGGATCGCGTCGGCCCGGGTGCGCGCAGCGGCGTCGAGGATGGCGTCGACGCGCAGATAGCTCTCGGCCGGCGCCGGGCCGCCGATCTCGATCGCCTCGTCGGCCTCGCGGACGTGCAGCGCGCCGCGATCGATCGAGGAGTGCACGGCGATCGGCGCGATGCCGAGCTCACGACAGGCGCGCATCACCCGCACCGCGATCTCGCCCCGGTTCGCGACCAGCAGGCGCCGAATGGCGCTCACGGCTCGGGCACCCACCGCGCGCGCCGCTTCTCGAGGAACGCGGCGAGGCCGTCCTGGCCGTCCGCCGAGACGCGCTGATCGGCGAGGGCGGCGCTGGTGAGCGAGCGCACGTCGGCCGGCGGCCGGCCGGCGATGTCGCGCAGCAGCGCCTTGACCCGGCGCTGCGCCGACGGCGCCCCGAGCAGCAGGTCGCGGACGACGACGTCGGTGACGGCATCGAGCTCGGCGGCGGGGACGACCTCGTGCACCAGGCCGAGACGATGCGCCTGCGGCGCCGGGAACCGGCCGCCGGTGAGGAACAGCGCCCGCGCCGCGGAGACGCCGATCTTGGCGGTGACGAACGGGCCAATCACCGCCGGCAGGATGCCGAGGCGCACCTCGGTGAAGCCGAAGACGGCGTCGTCGGCGGCGACGACCACGTCGCACACCGCGGCGAGGCCGGCCCCGCCGCCGAGCGCGGCACCCTGGACGCGGCCGACCAGCGGCACCGGCAGCGTGTCGAGCGCGCCGAACAGCGCCGCGGCGGCGTCGGCGTCGCGCAGGTTGTCCTCGCGCGAGTAGTCGCGCATCCGCTGCATCCAGGCGAGGTCGGCCCCGGCGCTGAACACCGGGCCGGCGCCGGCGATCACCGCCACGCGCGCCTCGCCGGCGTCGGCGGCGTGCGCGACATCGCGGGCCCACGCCCGCAGGGCGGCGATCAGCCGCTCGTCGAAGGCGTTGCGGACCGCGGGCCGGTTGAGCGTCGCCCGCCACACCGGACCGGCGTGATCGACGAGCAGGACATCGGGGTCGTGGGCCTCGGGGCTCATGGCGTCACATCCGGAACACGCCGAAGCGCGTCGGCTCGAGCGGCGCGTGCTCGGCGGCGGCGATGGCCAGGCCGAGCGTGTCGCGCGTCGACACGGGATCGAGGATGCCGTCGTCCCACAGCCGTGCCGTGGAGTAGTAGGGCGACCCTTCGTGCTCGTACTTGGCGAGCAGCGGATCGCGAATCGCCGCGACGTCGGCGGGGGAGAGCGTCTCTCCGCGGCGGGCGAGCTGGTCCTTCTTCACCGTCACCAGGACGCCGGCGGCCTGCTCGCCGCCCATCACCGAGATGCGCGCGTTGGGCCACATCCACAGGAAGCGCGGATCGAAGGCGCGGCCGCACATGCCGTAGTTGCCGGCCCCGAACGAGCCGCCGGTGACGATCGTGTACTTTGGCACCTGCGCGTTGGCCACCGCGTGCACCATCTTGGCGCCGTCCTTGGCGATACCGGCCCGCTCGTACTGCCGCCCCACCATGAAGCCGGTGATGTTCTGCACGAACACCAGCGGGATGCCGCGCACCCCGCACAGCTCGATGAAGTGCGTCGCCTTGAGCGCCGACTCGGAGAAGAGCACGCCGTTGTTGGCGACGATGCCGACGAGATACCCGTGCACCCGCGCGAACGCCGTGACGATCGTGGTCGCGTAGCGCTCCTTGAACTCGTCGATCCGCGACCCGTCGACGATGCGCGCCAGCACCTCGCGGGCGTCGGACGGTTTGCGCAGGTCGGTCTGGACGAGGCCGTAGAGCTCGGCCGGGTCGTAGCGCGGCGCCTCCGTTGCGATGCGATCGAAGGTGGCGCGCGGCGCCCGCCCGAGCGTCGAGACGATCGTCCGCGCCTGCTGCAGGGCGTGGGCGTCGTCGTCGGCGAGGTAGTCGGCGACCCCCGAGAAGCGCGTGTGCACGTCGCCGCCGCCGAGCTCCTCGGCCGTGACGTCCTCGCCGGTTGCCGCCTTCACCAGCGGCGGTCCGGCGAGGAAGATCGTGCCGGTCTTCTGGACGATGATCGTTTCGTCGCTCATCGCCGGTACGTAGGCACCGCCGGCGGTGCACGAGCCCATCACCACCGCGATCTGGGCGATGCCCTTCGCCGACAGCCGCGCCTGGTTGAAGAAGATGCGCCCGAAGTGCTCGCGATCGGGAAACACCTCGGCCTGCAGCGGCAGGAAGGCCCCACCCGAGTCGACCAGGTAGACGCAGGGCAGGCGGTTGTCGAGCGCGACCTGCTGCGCCCGCAGGTGCTTCTTCACCGTGAGCGGATAGTAGGTGCCGCCCTTGACCGTCGCGTCGTTGGCGACGACCACCACCTCGCGGCCGGAGACGCGGCCGATGCCGGTGACCAGCCCGGCGCCCGGCGCGTCGCCGTCGTAGAGCCCGGAGGCGGCGAGCGGCGCGATCTCCAGGAACGGCGACCCGGGATCGAGCAGGCCGTCGATGCGCTCGCGGACCGGGAGCTTGCCCTGCTCGCGATGGCGGGCGTGCGCCGAGGGGCCGCCGCCGGCCCGGGCCGCTTCGAGCCGGGTCCGCAAGTCGGCGACCAGGGCGGTCATGCGGGCGGCGTTGTCGCGAAACTCGGCCGTGTCGGTCCGCGCCTGGCTTTCGACGACATCCATGGGTGGCGGGATTATAGGGCGGCGCGCCCTGCCCCGGCCATCCGCAGGTGGAGCGAGCATCATCCTTGCAAAGGTCCACGAAACAGTAGACTGAGTGCCGTCGCGTATGGCGGCCGATGCACAGAGGGGGTTGTAGATGGACGATCGCTCGCGTATCGCACTGGGTATGGGGATTGGCGCTGCCCTCGGCGGCTTCGTCGGGTTCCTGATGTTCACCGACCGGGGCCGGGCGTTCCGGCAGGAGCTGGAGCCGCAGCTCGAGCAGCTCTTCGGTGAGGCGCAGCGCCTGACGACCGCCTTCGACAAGACCCGCCGCGCCGTGAAGGACGGCCTGTCGACGCTGACACCGGAGCCCGGCGCGCCCGAAGCTGGCACCGACTGGTCACACTGACGCGCCGGCCTTCGAACTGACGTGCGAGCGCCCCGTCGTGGCCCCGCCGCCTTCGTCCACCGGATCGCGCGCCGTTTCCGGCGCACCGCCGTACGCCTGCCCGGCCTCATGGGTCGGGCGGCGTGGCACGGCTTCGTCTGCTTCTACCGCAGCGACGACCTGACGTTCGCCTCGTCGGTCGCCTTCTACGCGCTGCTGTCGCTGTTCCCGTTCCTCCTCCTCAGCCTGTCGATCCTCGGGCACGTCAGCGCCGACGAGCACGACCGCGCGACCATCCTCGGCTTCGTGCTGCAGTACTTCCCGCGCCAGTTCGACTTCGTCACGACCCAGCTCGATGCCTTCCGCCAGCGCCAGACGGCGCTCGGCGTGGGCGGCAGCGTGGTGATGGTCTGGGCCGCGCTCGGGTTCTTCGGCGCGCTCACGAGCGCCGTCAACTACGCGTGGAAGGTCAAGCCGTTCGGCTACTGGAAGCACAAGCTGGTCTCGTTCCTCATACTCGCCGCGGCCGGCATGCTGATGCTCGCCGGTTTGATCATGCTCTCCGCCCGGACGCTGCTGAAGGCGACGTGGTTCGCCAGCGTACCGTCGCATCTGCCGGCGGTCACGTTCTTCGGCAGCTTGCTGATCGAGTGGGCGACCAGCCTGATCTTCATCGTCGTGGTCGGGCTGCTCTTCTATTTCGTGCCCAATGCGAAAGTCCGCTTTCGCGATGTCTGGCCGGGCGCGATCGTCACCGGCCTGTTGTGGCGCCTGGCGCTGAAAGGCTTCGGCTGGTACGTGCGCGACCTGTCGCGGTTCAGCGTCCACGGCTCGGTGGCGGCCGTCGTGGTGTTCCTGATGTGGGTCTACGTATCGGCGGTGATCCTGATCTACGGCGTCGAGTTCACGGTCGCCTACGCGCGGCTGCGCCGCGGGCTGTCCGACCAGGCGGCGCCGGTCGACGCCCTCGAGCCGCCCTCCGAGCCCGAGCCGGCGGCGACGCCCCCGAACGAGCCCGCCGCGGCCGGGTGATAAACTTTGGGGTGGGACTGCTCGTCCTGGTCCCGCGCCCCCCGGAATGCCCAACCGCCTCGCTGTCGAATCGAGCCCGTACCTGCGCCAGCACGCGCAGAATCCGGTCGACTGGTACCCCTGGGGCGACGAGGCCTTCGCCGCCGCCCGTGCCCGTGACGTCCCGATCTTCCTGTCGATCGGCTATTCGACGTGCCACTGGTGTCACGTCATGGAGCGCGAGTCGTTCGAGAACGCCGACGTCGCCCGCGTCCTCAACGAGCTGTGCGTGGCGATCAAGGTCGATCGCGAGGAGCGGCCCGACGTCGATCGCGTCTACATGGCGTTCGTGCAGGCGACGACGGGGCAGGGCGGCTGGCCGATGAGCGTGTGGCTGACGCCGGAGCTCAAGCCTTTCCACGGCGGCACCTACTTTCCGCCGACCGGCCGCTGGGGCCGGCCCGGCTTCGTCGATCTGCTGCGCGAGATCGGCCGGGTGTGGCAGCAGGATCGGCCGCGCGTGACCGAGGCGTCGGGCGCGGTGGTCGAGCGGCTGGCGGCGTTCCAGGCTGACGACGCGGACGACGCCGCCGGCGCCGGCGCGATCCCGGGCCTCGACGCCCTTGCCGATGCCGCCGACCAGTTCGCCCGCACCTTCGACACGCGCCACGGCGGCTTCGGCGGCGCGCCCAAGTTCCCGCGGCCGTCCGAGCTGCTGCTCCTCCTGCGGGCCTCGCAACGGACCGGCCGCGGCGAGCTGCGCGACATGGTCGTGGCGACGCTGGCCGCCATGGCTCGCGGCGGCCTGCGCGACCACATCGGCGGCGGCTTCCATCGCTATTCGGTCGACGAGCGCTGGCGGGTGCCGCACTTCGAGAAGATGCTCTACGACCAGGCGCAGCTGGTGCTCGCGCTGATCGAGGCGTCGCAGGCGGCGGCCGATCCGCTGCTCGCCGCGGTCGCCGACGACACCCTGGTCTACGTCGATCGCGACCTCTCCGACGCCGGCGGTGGCTTCTACTCGGCCGAGGATGCCGACAGCATCCCGCCCGACGCGGTGGGGCAGCCCGGGGCCCACGTCTCCGAGGGCGCCTTCTACATCTGGCCCCTGCGTGAGGTCGAGGCGCTGCTCGGCGAAGCGGACGCGCGCGTCGTCGCACTCCGCTTCGGCCTCGAGCCCGACGGCAACGCGCCGTTCGATCCGCAGCAGGAGTTCACCGGCAAGAACCTGCTCTACACGGCGACGACGTTCGAGGACATCGCGGCCCGCGTCGGGCGTCCGGTCGACGACGTTGTCGACGTGGTGGGGCGCACCCGTCCGGTGCTGCTTGACGCGCGCAACCGGCGGCCGCGTCCGTCGCTCGACGACAAAGTGCTGACGTCCTGGAACGGGCTGATGATCGCGGCGATGGCGCGCGCCGGCCGGGTCCTCGGCGGTTCGGATCCAGTTCGCGGTCGCCACTGGATCGATCGGGCGGCGCGCGCTGCCCGCTTCGTCCGCGCCGCTCTGTGGCAGCCGGCCACGCAGACGCTGCGCCGCCGCTGGCGTGCCGGCGACGCCGGTATCGAGGGCTACTGCGAGGACTACGCGACCACCGTCTGGGGCTGCCTCGAGCTGCTGCAGGCGACCGGCGATCCGGCCTGGCTCGCCTGGGCCCGCGAGGTGCAAGCCGCGCAGGATCGGCTGTTCTGGGACGAGGCCGGCGCCGGGTGGTTCAACACGACCGGGCGCGACCCGTCGGTGCTGCTGCGCCTGAAGGAAGACTACGACGGCGCCGAGCCCGCCGCCAGCTCGGTGGCGGTACGCAACCTGATCGAGCTGGTGCACCTCGAGCCGGACGCAGCGGCCACGCGGCGGATCGAGCGCACCCTGGCCCGGCTGACGCCGCGGCTCGGCCCGGGCGCGCGCACCGTGCCCTTCATGGCGATGAACCTGGCGGCGTGGCACGGCGGTCTGACCCAGGTCGTGATCGTCGGTCCGCCCGACCGCGAGGACACCCAGGCCCTGCACCGCGTAGTTGCCGAGACCTATTTGCCGGCGGCGCTGGTGCTGCCGATCGATCCCGAGCCGGGCGATCCCGAAGCGGGCGATCGGACGGTGGCGGACCCCGGGTCGGCCGCCTGGCCGGCCACTCTCGCCGCGGCGCTGCCGTGGCTCGCCCCGCTCACCATGCGCGACGGCGTCGCCACCGCCTACGTCTGTCGCCACTTCACCTGCGAGCAGCCCGTCACGACCGCCGACGCGCTCGCCGCCCTTCTCCGGGAGTAACCGTCCAATGCGCCTGTCCGTCGAAATCATGCTGCGTGGCAACAACCACGTCTTCACCGAAACCATCGTCCACCCGAGCGAGCCGGTCGCTTGGACCGAGGACGACGTTGCCACGATCCTCAAGGCGATGCTGCGCGCGACCGCCAAGGCCCAGGAGCCGGACGCGCCGGTGCCGGCTGACGTCACGCTGCGCGGCATGAACTGGATCGTCCACCCCTCCGACGACGGTGGCGTGGTGATTGCGCTCGAGATCCACAGCGCGGCGGCGGTTGCCGGGCCGATCCCGATGGCGGCGGCGACCCTCGAGGGCCTGATCGGGCGGGCGGTGGCGGCGGCCAACCGTCCCGGCGTCGTCCACTAGTGCGGATCCCGCCCCGGTCCGGCTGGCTGCTGGTCGCCTCTGCCGCGAGCTTCGCGCTCGTCCTGCTGCACTTCGGCGTGATCGTGGCCGGCGCGCCGGCCTACGAGTTCTTCCTCGCCGGCAGGCAGATGGTGGAGATGGCGCAGGAGCACGCGCTCACGCCGACCCTGATCACCGGCGGGATCGCCTTCGTGTTCGCCGTCTTCGGCGTCTACGGCCTGGCCGGCGCCGGCTTCCTGCACCTACCGGCGACCCGCGTCCTGGTGGCGGCCATCGGCTGCATCTACACGTTGCGCGGCCTGCTCATCGTGCCCGAGGCGATCATGGTCCGCTTCCTGGATCGGCCCGCCCGTGCACTGATTTTCGCGGCCGTGTCCCTCCTGATCGGTGTGGTGCACCTGGTTGGTGTGGCCCGGCGATGGCGGCTCCTGGCGCCGCCGGATCCACCCGCCAGCTAGTCCAAAGACGGCAGCCTAAAGTCGTCCATTGCGAAGACTATGGTCTACGCAACTCACGACAGTATAGAGCGAAAAGGCCCGTATTCATTGTCTAAAACCGTTTCGCAACGGCTTGGCTCGGCTCTTGTAATAGAACGTGCCGACGGCCACCCCAGTCGGCCGTCGTGGAGTGGAAAAGCGAATGCGCATCACGGTGATCGGTCGGCTCGTCCTCGCAGCAGCAGTTCTGGTTCCCTCGGTGGCCTTCGCCCAGTGGGGCGCGCCAACGAGCCCGTCGCCGGGACCGAGCTTCGTATGGGTGGGGCAGTGGGTGCCGTGCAGCCACCCGATGGCCGTTCAGGCCGGGGTCGGCTGCGTCAGCAACACCCCGATGCCCGAGGCGCCGCCGGCCGTCGACACCACCGAGCCGCCGCCGCCACCGACCCAGGACGTGTGGGGCACCACCGAGGCTTACAGCGGCGTCGCGACGCGGGTGCCGGTGCTGCTCGAAACCGCCGACCCGACCCGCTGGTTCTGCAAGGGCTGCCGCTACGTCGCGCCCTATGCCGACTTCCGCATGACCGTTCTCGAGCGCATCAAGCTGTCGGACGGCAGCTGGGCGTGGATCGGCCAGATCACCCGCAGCGGCGGCGCGCCGCCGGTGGGCACCATCCTGAGCTATCCTCTCTACGGCGACCGCGGGCTGTGGATGACGGAAGGCGAGTTCAACGCGGCCGTGCAGGCCAACGCTGGACTCCGCTGAATCTTTCGAGGAATGCCGGCGCCGCTCCCCAGCCGGCGACACCAGGACCTTCGGGGAGGAGTTCTCGTGGCTACAAGATTCGCGGCCCGGGCGATCATCCGCCAGGCCGCCACACAGACCTGGTCGGAGGCACGGCAACCGGAACGGGCGCGGCTCGTTGCCCCGTCGGCTCGCCGCCGCCGCGCCACCCTGGACGTGACAGTGCAAGGTATTTCGGAGAAGGGGCTGCTGTTCGAATCGCGGCTTCACCTCCCGGTCGGCGCGCACGCGCAGCTGCGGATGCGCACCGGCGACGAGTGGTCCCTGGTCGAAGGCTTCGTGGTGCGGTGCCGTGTCACCGCCGTCGGCGACGGGCCGGTGAGCTACGAGACGGCGCTGCAGTTCGACGACACGCGCCGCGTGCAGGAGCTCGAAGGATTGATCGGGCTGCCCAACGAGGGCGAGCTCGCCGTGGTGGATCCGGCAGCGTTGTTCGATCCGCTGCAGAATTGACGCCGGTGCGACCGGCGCCTCGAACGTGGAATCTGTGGTCTTGAACGTGTCTGGCACGCCCGGTCGCTGCGGTCCTCCCCCCGCACGGCCGGGCTTTTCTTTTCTGTTTGCCGGAGGCTTGCGCGTGCGCGCTTATATCGCTCCCCTCGTCGCCCTCGTCCTCGCGGCTGCCGCCGCGCCCGCCCACGCCCAGACCGAATGGGACCTGAAGAAGGCTTTCGAAGGGCAGTTCGTGATCGTCAAGATGGACATGCCGGCGACGCAGCGCGGCGTCGACCTCTATCCCGATCGCGAGCCGTCGGTCGACTTCCGCGCGTACAGCGCCCGCGTCCGCGAGTTCGGCGTGGCGCTCAAGCCCGGCGACCGGATCATGGTGACCACGGTCCGGGTCAAGAAGAAGAACATCGAGTTCCAGCTCGGGGGCGGCGGCTACGGCGTCTTCGGCGACGACACCGGCTACGTCTACGTCCCGGAAGAAGGGAAGTCGCGGCGCGAGAAGGACCTCGAGAAGTCGATCAGGGACGAGCGTGACTCCGACCGGCGCCGCCGCCTGCAGCGCGAGCTGGACGACCTGCGGCGTGATCGCGAGCGCGAGAACCGCCGCGCCCGCTCGGAGTCGCGCGAGCTGACGGCGGACAAGCAGAGCGAGATCGCCTCGAAGCGTCTCGACGCCGGATCGCGCTTCAACCTCTGGTTCGAAGAGGGGCGCCTCGAAGCCCGCGCGCCGACGCCGCGCGAAGTGCGCCTGATGCTGTCGCAGTTCATCGACTTCGGCGACGGTCCGGGGCCGATGCGTCCCGACTCGCGCCAGACCGACTCACGGGTCATGGCGCCGCCGCCCCCGCCGGAACCGCGCGGCGACCTGTCGCGCGTCAGCGAGCTGCGCCGCGGCATGTCGATGGACGAGGTGCACGACATGCTCGGCGACCCGACCCGCAACCGCGCCGGCAAGCAGGGCGAGCTCTCGACGATCACCGAGTGGTACGAAGACGGCGACCGCGTCACCGAGGTCGTCTACGTCGGCAACGTGATCGTGCGCTTCTCGACCTCGTCGAAATAGGCACGAGCCACGAGCGCGCGCGGTAGCGGCTGGCCTCCGGGGTCAGCCGCGTCGCCCTCAGGCGCGCGCCGCCCGCGACGCCGTCAGCGTGTCGAGCAATCCCAGGCAGAATTCGGCGGCGCCGCCGTCGACGTCGAGCGCCGGCGACCACGCCGTCATCGAGACGGCGACCACGTCGCGCGTGTCGCGCAGGTGCGCCAGTGCCCGCGCGACGCCGGTCATCGACGGACCGCCCGGCTCCGGATACAGCGTGTTCTGCAGCTCGGCGCCGTCCACCACGTCCACGTCGATGTGCACGTAGACCGGCCGATCGGTCGGGAGCACCGCCACCGCCTCGTCGATCGACGCGATCCGCGTGACCTCGGAGCGGGCGAGCAGCTCGGCCTCACGAGGATCCAGGTTGCGCGCGTCGCACAGCACCACGTCGCGCTCCGGCATCGGCTCGAGTCCGACCGCCTCCAGCAGATCCAGGCGGCCGCGCCCGGTCAGCATCGCCAGCGGCATGCCGCCGACGAAGCCGCTGATCGTCGTTTCGTGCGTGTTGAAGTCGCCGTGCGCGTCGAGCCAGAGCAGCATCGGCTGGATGCCGGCGCGGGCGACGCCAGCCATCACCGCGATCGGCTGGCAGCAGTCGCCGCCGAGCGACACCGGCTGCCGGCCCTTGCGTGCCGCGCCCTCGACGAGCGCCGCGAGCGCCGTCAGCACCGCGCCGGTCCGGGCCATGAGATCGCCGGCGGGCAGCGGGGGAGCGTTCAGCGTCCAGCCGCCGCGCTCGGCCACGCGCTCCAATCCGGCCACCGGTTGATCGAGGAGCGTCGGCGTCAGGATGCGGTAGGACGTCATCTCTGCATCATGCCGCAAGGGCCGGCCGTGGTGCGCGTCACGTCGGCGAAAGCGGACGCCGGATCGACGCCACGGAGTAGGCTGCAACAACGAGCCGGGCGTGGGGCGGCTCCTGGAGTGGTCCGAGGATGACGTCGCGGTAAGCTGTGGATCCTTCCAACGAGCCGGGGTGGCGAAACTGGCAGACGCACGGGACTTAAAATCCCGAGCCCCGCAAGGGGCGTGTGGGTTCGATTCCCACCCCCGGCACCAATCGGCCTTCGGCCGACTGGTTGCCGTTGGCCGGCATCAGCCCGATGCCTCCGCATTTGGCTCGGCGTTCGGGTCGATTCCAACCCCGGGCACCAGCTTCGTGTCGCGAAGCGCGTTAACGCTTCGCTGCGCCACGTACAGCATCAGCAGGACGCTTCCGACCCTGAGCTCGAGCGTCCCGCTCAAGACGTGTCGGCTGACTTCCATTCCGCCGATGATGTGCCATGTGAGCCACACGAACGGCTGCCACCCCATCAGCAGCGCCGCAATGGTCACGATCCAGAAGCCGTCCGCTCGCGGCTCCCGTTGCCGCCGCAGCCAGGCAAGGACCAGCAATGTGGTGCCGACGAGAAACGTGCCGGCCACGACGGCCGTGGCTCGGGAAGGGACACAGAACGAGCGGCCTAGGTCCGGCAGCACCGGCCGGTATCCCGGCGGCACGTAGGGCGAGAGGTCCGGGCAGATGAAGTAGCCCACGTCCTGAAGCGGCTCGGTGAGCGTCCGAACGGGGTGAGTCAGGAGGTCGTCGGCGTAGGTCCTTCGGCCTCTCGCGCGAAGCCAGTTCCGGAATGCCTCGAGGTCGGGATCGTTGAAGAACGCCAGGTCCTTGCCGCTGGCGACTTCGCCGGTCATCCGCCTCAACGCTCCGTTCAGCGGCATGCCTCGTGCCTGGTAGAACGCCGTTCGATCCGGTGCGGGCAGGACCCGCTTGCCAACGACGTTCAGCATCGGAATGAACCATCGTTCGCCATGTCCCGAGATGGTGAACGTCACGACGACGAACGCCACCCAGGTCGACGCGATGAGCCAGCAGGCGATCCGCTGGCGCCCGGCGGGCAGATACCAGAACGACCAGCACACCAGCACTACGCCGAGCGGCATCAGCATCAGGCTGTTGGCCTCACGCGTCAGGCTCCACACGGCGGAGATCGCCAGGAGCCACGCGACGCGCCGGCCCGTCACGCCTTCGGCGAGGCGGAGCCATGCCGCAACGACGGCGACCCACGCGGAGGTCGTCACCGACTCGCTCAAGATGGCCGTGTCCCACTGGATCACGGCGCCCGTGAGCCCGAGCGCAAGCACCGCCCCCCACGAGGCGACCGCCACCCAGCCCGCCGCCGCGCGTGTCGTTGCGGCCCAGGCGAAATAGAGCCACGCGACCAGCGACAGCACCAGTTGTGAGGCGGTCAGGCAGTCGTTCGACGGGCACAGGAGCGCCGCGAGCTTGTAGACGAGCGGGACGATGACGAAGCGGCCGTCCCCGAAATAGAAGTCGAGGCTCCACAGCGGCGACGCTGCCTTCACGAGATAGCTGGCGCTGTCCGGAAACTCGATCGTGTCCGCGTTCGCGAACACCTGGATGCGGCACACCACCCACGCTATTGCCAGGAGCGCGCAGGCCACTACGGTGATCGTGCGTCTTGTCATGGCGTGTCCAGCCTCGTGTGACCTGTCGCAGGCGGCCGCCCGCTCGAACCAGCCGAACGCAGCAGCGGCTGGCCACGTAAGATAGCCTGATGCGTCGCTCCGACCGGCGGAGCTGAGAACGGATGGCGCGGCGGCGGCCTCAGCCGCTGCCACGCGGTGTGGAACGGGTCGCTGGAGGGATTTGGAATGTCCAAGCGATTGCAAGAGCTGAGCGCGTGGATTGAAGCGGCCGTCATCGGCGCAGTAATGCTGGCGCTGGGTGTGGCGTACCTCTTGTCCCGCGCATGATGCTACGGGCTGCCAGGAGGTACCGTCTTGCTGTCGATCAAGAGGCTGCTGTTCTGGCTGGTGCTCATTGCCGCCGTGGTCCTGATTTGGAATTTCACTACGAATTTCCAGCCCCGTCGATAGACGGCGTAGCGCCCCGTTGGCAAACGCCCGCTCGCACTGAGGCGGCAAGGCGCCCGGCTCGCAATTGAGCCGTCATGGTCTCCCCTCGCGCATTGGTGGCGGAGGGGGACGAAGATGCGCAGCCTCAATCGACGCCTGCTTCGGATCTGCGTGTTGGCGCTGCTGGTTGGCCCTCGTGCCGCGGAGGCGCAGACGGCAACGACGTTCGAAGACCTTCAGCAAATGGTGCGCGCCAACGATCTCATCGTCGTGACCGATGAGGCCGGCCAGAAGATCAAGGGGAGGGTCGTGGACGTCTCGGCGTCCGCCCTTGGCGTGTCGGCACCGGACCGGTCATCGGGTGCCCCGAAAACGCGAATGTTCGCCGAGGGCAGCGTCATGGAGATCACGGCCGCCGATCCTGTGTGGAACGGGGCGATCATCGGTGCGGCTGCCGGGATCGGCTTCGCGACGTGGGACTATCTCATCGATCCGAGCGAACCGGGGAACGCCGCCATCTTTGTCGTGGCTCTCGGCCTGGGCACGGCCATAGGCGCCGGCATCGACGGACTGGTCCACAAGGTCATCTACCTCCGGCCTCGCCAACTATCCAGCATGAAGGTCCTGCCGCTCCTGGGAAACGGTCGGCAAGGTGTGCTGGTGAGCGTCCGTTTCTAGTCGGATAGCCGCCTTGGCATACACTCCACGCGTTCCCCCGCGGTGCTCGTTCGCCTCGTCGCGACGACCGAGGACATCGACCGCGGACCGCGCCGAGGTGGAGACGTGGTTCTGTCGTTGGTACGCGACGTGGTCGTGCGCTACGCCGACCGGCTGCTCGGACGGTACGCCTGGTACACACGGCTGCGCCGTCGCGCGCCGCTTGTGACGCTGCTCCAGCCGGCGCGCCCGTATTGGTCCGGCCTGACACTGAGTTGCCAGCGCCAGGGGGAGGCCGACGGTGCCTTCTGTGTCAGCGTGTGGCGGCTGTCCTGGCGCACGCCGGTGCGGGTGCGGACGTCGCTCCTTCCGCTCGCCGCCATCGCGGACGCGCATTCGTGCAATGTCTATTGGGACCCGATCGAAGACGCGGACGCGTCGCGCTTCCTCGTCACCGTCCGGCAGGTCGATCCGTCCGGACGACGAATGGCTGCGCCGCCGTTTGCGTTCTCGTGGACGCGTGACAACCTCATCCCGATCTTCTCGGCGCCGGAGCCGGAAGTGCCGTTTCCCAGCGCGGTGCTGTTCAGCCCCGTCACGTCGTGCAATCTCAACTGCATCCATTGCATCTCCCGGCACTCACGGGATCACGTGTCGGTCTTCGATGAGGAGGCGTGGGCGAGCCTCGCGGCCGCGGCCGCGACGGGGCGTTTGACGCACCTCCGGACCGACTACAGCGGCGACTTGCTGTTCAGCGATCGCCGCCACGGCGACTGGCTGGAGCGCGTGATCGGCTTGTCGATCCCGTTCGCCGTGACGACGCACGCCAACGACTTGACCCCGGCGTACACGTCCCGGTTGCTGCAGTCCCGACTGTTCTCGATCAATTTCTCGCTCGACAGCCTCGACCCCGCCGACTATCTGCGGATCCGTCGCGGCGCGCGCCCGCTCGACGAAGTCGTGGACAACGTCCGCCGCTTCATGGTCGCCAGGAACGCGGAGCGACCGGACATCGAAACCCTGCTGTCGTTCGTGCTGATGCGCCGCAATCTCGACAGCATCGGGTCGGCGATCGACCTGGCCGCCGAACTGGGGGTCAGCGCGGTCGTGGCCGGCCATCTCCATGCCTACACGAGCGACATGGCCGACGAATCGTTGCTGCTGGAGCCGGGGCGATACGCGCGCGCCTATCACGAGCTCATCGCGCAGGCGACGGCAAAAGGCGTCTATCTCGGGTTGCCGCTGCCGTTCCCGAAGCGCCCGCTTCGGCGCGGTCATGTCCCGTGCCCATATCCGTGGAGCACGGCGGTGGTACTGGGCAACGGCGACGTGATGGGCTGCTGCGTGCCAGGCACCACGGTGGGGAACCTGCGCGGCACCAGCCTCGAACAGGTGTGGAATGGCGCCGCGATGCGCGAGTTTCGGCGCCGCGTGAACAGCGATACGCCTCCCGAGCCGTGCACGGTGTGCCCGATGCAGCGCCTGGAGAACAACTACGCGAGCTACGTGCCCGGACTGCCGGAGGTCGAGCGGCAGCGGTTCGAGCACCGTTGCCTGGAAGCCGCGCGCCAGGGCGCCTGACAGCATCCGCGGCTCCCTGGGCTTGCGGTGTGTGTGCTACCTATGTAGAATACAGCACATGTCGCCATCGACACTGTCCCATGCCGCCACCGCCGTGCTCCAGACGGTGGCCCAGGGCTACCGCCACGGCTTCGACGTCATCGGCGCCACCGGCCTCCCGAGCGGGACGGTCTATCCGGCCCTGCGCCGGCTCGAAGAGGCGGGCTTCCTGAAGTCGGCGTGGGAGGATGCGCGCGTCGCCCAGGACGCCCAGCGACCGACGCGCAAGTACTACGAGGTGACAGCCGCCGGCCGGGCCGCCCTCAGCGCGGCGCTGGCTCGCTATCGGCTGCTCGAGCGATCGGCGCCGGCCAGGAAGCTGCGCACGTCACGGAGCTGAGCGCATGGCGTCGCGCCGACCCCGATATCTCCGGCTGATCGCCTGGCTGAGCGCGGTGGTGCCGGCGCGCCTCCGTGGCGACTGGCGGCGCGAGTGGGAGGCGGAGCTGCAGCACCGGGAAGCGCTGCTGCGCGACTGGCGCGACGACCGGTACGTGGGACGGCAGTTGTGGGCGACGAGCACGGGCGCGGCCTGGGACGTGTTGTGGCTGCAGCGTCAGCGATGGGAGGACGACATGGTGCAGGACGTTCGGTATGCCTTCCGGCTCCTGCGCCGGGCGCCGGGCTTGGCGATCGCCGGCATCCTGTCGGTCGGGCTCGGCATCGGCGCGACCACCAGCGTGTTCACGCTGGTCAACGCGGCGCTGCTCCGTCCGCTGCCGTATCCCGAGGTCGACCGCCTGGTCGCGGTGACGTCCGACCAGTCGCGGCTGTTCTCGGTGCCCGGTTTCCTCCAGATGCAGGCCGGCAATCGATCTCTCGATCACCTCGCCGCGATCGAGACCATGACGTTCGTGATCGGCGGCGGTCAGCCGGTGCAGGTGACGGGCCAGCTGGTGACGGCGGAGTTCCTCCCCCTCGTCGGGCTCGACGGCCCGCTCCGCCCGGCGCCCGGACGGCCCTTTGAGGCGGGGGAGTTCGGCCCGGGGGCGCCCGCCGTGGTGCTGATCAGCCACCGGTTGTGGCGCACGCGCTTCGGAGGTGCGGCCGACATCGTCGGCACCGTGATCCCGCTCGACGCCACGCCGACGACCGTCGTCGGGGTGCTGCCCGAGCGCTTCGACTTCTTTGCCAGCTCCGACCTGATCGCGCCGTTCACGATCCAGGGCGGCCGTGTCCACGATCCGTTCTATCACTCGCTCGAGATCGTCGGGCGACTGAAGGCGTCGGTGCCGGTGGCCGATGCGGCCCGGCAGCTCGGCGCGCTCCTCGACCGCGAGCCCACGCCTCCGACGATGACCATCGCCTTCGTCCGCGACACGCTCGTGCAGGATTTCCGCCGCTCGATTCTCACGCTGTGGGCGATGACCGGGCTGGTGCTGCTCGTCGGCTGTCTCAACTTCGCGAACTTGCTGGCGGCCCGGACCACGTCGCGGTCCCACGAACTCGCGGTGCGCACGGGCCTCGGTGCGCGGCGCTTCCGGCTGGTGCGTCAGCTCGTGACCGAGGCGCTGGTGCTCGCGGTCG
>JANOIR010000583.1:0-5738 GCA_031407765.1 Vicinamibacteraceae bacterium | reverse complement strand
CGGCGAGCCGCTGCAGGTAGTAGTCGAGCCCTTCTTTTTCCGCCGCCCGGAGGAGGAAGCGCTCGAAGCACGAGCGGACGAATGCCTCGTCGGTCACGACGCAGGCACGGCGACGATGCGCGGCGACCCGAAGACCGCGTAGTCGTAGAGGCCGTTCGGTTCACGCCCCGGAATGCTCGGGTGCGTGTTGAAGATGACGTTGACCGTCTGACCGGCGTACTCGGTCAGATCGACCGAGAACGGGATCCAGCCGCGGTCGCCCTCGACACGGAACGGGTCGACGTTGCGGGCCACCAGATCCTTGTAGATCTCCCCCTTCGACACGCCGACACGGAAATAGACGCCATCGGTGCCCTTCGGCCAGGCCTCTTCCTTCAGGCCCAGGAAGAGCTCGAGGCGGGCATGCGGAGGGATCGTGATGTCGTGGAAGATGATGCGGCTGGGCGGATGCGCGTAGATCGACGGCTTGGTCTCGCCCTTGATGGTCTGCGGATCCATCGAGAACGCGGCCGCCGGATCGATCGGCGTCCGTTTCTCGGCGGCGCGGAACGCCGCGACGAGATCGATGCTGCCGTCGTCGCCGCGTGGCTGCACCCACCAGTACCCGGCGACGCCCACGATCACCGCCACCACCACGATCAACCACGTCCGCTTCAAAACGCGCGCTCCTTGGCCCTGCAGCGACCGGCCCGACACCGATCCCACCCGCACGGCAGGCCCATTATAGTGACGGCGGATGACGAGCCCGCCCCGCCGTTCCGCCGTGCCCGCCTGGGCGGTCGGTATCGCCGTCTTCGTGTATCTGGCCGGCTGGGCGCTGCTCCGCCCGCCGCTGCAGAGTCCCGACGAGCCGCAACACCTGATGAAGGCCAACTCGGTGTGGCTCCAGCCGTGGCTGAATGCGGTGCCCGATCGCTTCGTCCTAGATCGGACCCGCGTCAACCCGCTCGCCTGGGCGACACCGCCGGCCCTCGACAAGCTGTTCTTCCAGCCGATGAACGCGCTGTCGCCGGCCGACGTGGACGGCCTGCGGACGATGCCGTGGCTGGCGCCGGAAGGCCCACCGCTGCCGCCGTACCAGCGCGGCGTCGCGACCTATCCGCAGGGCTACTACTGGGCGGTCCATGCGCTCAGCGAGCCGGTGATCCGCGGCCTCGGCCTCGGCCCATGGGACGCGACGTTCGTGTACCGGCTGGCGACGTGCGCCCTCGTCGCGCTGCTGTGGGCACTGGTCTGGGTGGCCTGCCACCGGGCGCAGATCCCGCCCGACGTCGCCGGCACGCTGGTCGGCTTCGTGCTGCTGACGCCGATGCTGGCCTTCATCTCGTCGGCGGTCAACCCCGACGCCGTGGCCATCGCGCTGGGGGCGCTGGTCGTCGTCTCCACGTGGGAAATCCTGACGCTCGGCAGCGGTGCCGCGGCGTGCGCCACCGGCCTGTTCGCCGCCGCCCTGACCAAGCCGGCCGGCCTGCAGATCGCCGGGGTCCTGGCGCTCGTCGCGATCGTCCTCGCCACGCTCGGGCAGGTCGAACGCCGGCGCGCCGGCCTGGTGGTGGCGATCATGGCGGGCGTGTCGGCCGCGGCCATCGCCGTCTTCTACGCCTGGCAGCCGCCGCGCTTCCTCGCCACGGGGCCGTCGACCGACACCCTCCCGCAGTATCTCGACCGCCGCTGGGCGACGGTCGCCGACCTCTGGCGATCCTACTGGGGCCAGCTCGGATGGCTGGACTACGGCGCGCCCGACGCCTGGCACTGGCTGCTGCTGGCGCTCGTCGCCGTCAACGTCGCCTGCCTGTTCTGGCGGCCGCGACGCCCGGCGCGCCTGGCCTGGTACCTCGGCACGCTGTGGATCCTGTTCGTCATCTCGACGTTCGTCGCCGAGATTCGCTATCTGCGCGAAGCCGGCTACACCTTCCAGGGGCGATACCTGCTGCCGGCGGCGCTCGGACTCAGCGCCGTCCTGCTGCACGAGGTGCGCGCGGCCCGGCTCGCCCTTCTCGCGGCGGTCCTCGCGCTCAACCTGTTCCTGATGCGCGAGACGGTGCACCGCTATTACGGCGGCGGCTGGCGTGGCGCCGTCCACGCCCTGCCCTTCCGCTGATGGCTCAGTGGCCGGCCCGCGCGCGCCGCACCCGATCGGCGGCGACGGCGAGGACGATGACGATGCCGATGATGATTTCCTGGATGTAGTTCGGCCACCCCATCTGCTGGGTGCCGTTGCGGAGGAAAGCCATGGTGAGGGCGCCAACCATCGCCCCGAGGATGGTGCCTTCACCGCCGGCCAGGCTGCCGCCGCCGATCACGACCGCGGCGATGACGTCCAGTTCGGTGCCGATGGCAACGGTGGGGTCGCCCTGTCGCAGCCGCGACATCTGCATCACGCCCGAGAGCCCGAAGAACAGTCCGGCCAGGCCGTAGATCGCCACCTTGATGCGATCGGTGGCGACGCCGCAGGCGCGCGCCGCGGCCTCGTTCGAGCCGATGGCGAAGACGCGCCGGCCGAACACGGTGCGGGCCAGAACGACCGTCATCAGGATCGCCAGCACCACCGTCAGCCAGACGCCGGGGGCGACCAGCAGCCAGGTCGGCGTCGGGAACGTGACCGCCAGCTCGTTGACCCAGGTGGGCGGCACGTTGACGGTCTGCTGATTGCCGAGCCACTTGGCGGCGCCGCGGGCGACGCCGAGCATCCCCAGCGTGGCGATGAACGGCAACACCCGCAGCGAGGTGATGGCCAGGCCGTTCAGGACGCCGACCACGCCGCCCATCGCGACGCCGGCCGCGATCGCCGTCATCGGCGCATGGCCGTCGCGCAGCAGCACGGCGGTGACGACGCCGGTCAGCGCGATCGAGGAGCCGACCGAGAGATCGATGCCGCCCGAGACGATGATCATGGTCATGCCGATCGCGCCGAGCGCGACGATCACCGTCTGCGCCAGCACGATGCGCAGGTTGCGAACCGACAGGTACTGGTCCGGCGCGTCGCTCATCAGCGCGAACACGCCGACGACCAGCAGCAGGCCAATCAGCGGCGCCAGCTGGATCAGCAGGCGCCCGTAGCGCGAGCCGGACGGAGCTTCACCCGCCAATCGCCGCCTCCATCACCGATTCCGGCGTCCAGTCGTGGATCGGCCGCACCGGCGTCAGCCGGCCGCGGCACATGACGGCGAGCGAGTGACACACGCCGAACAGCTCCGGCAGATACGAACTGACCATCACGACGCCGGCGCCGCGCGCCGCGGACGCGACGATGGCGCGATAGATCTCCACCTTGCTGCCGATGTCGATGCCCTTGGTCGGCTCGTCGAGCAGCAGGACGTCGGCCCGCTGGTGCAGCAGCCGCGCCAGGGCCACCTTCTGCTGGTTGCCGCCCGACAGCGTCCGCGCCGCCTGCCACGGGCTGCGCGCTTTGATGGCCAGGCCGTCGAGCCAGATCCGGGCCTGATCGCGCTGCGCCCCGCGCCGGAGCCAGCCGCGCGTCGCGCACGCTTCGTAGCGGGTGCAGGTGATGTTGTCGGCGAGCGAGAGGTTGAGCGCCAGGCCCTCCCCCTTGCGATCCTCGCTCAGGTAGCCGAGCCCGGCGGCAAGGCGCGCCGCAGGGGGAGCGCTGCGCGCCAGGCGCCGGCCGTGGACGCGGACCTCGCCGCTCTGCGCCGGCTCGAGGCCCATCAGAGCGCGGATCGTCTCGGTGCGGCCGGAGCCGACCAGGCCGGCGACGCCGAGGATCTCGCCGCGGCGCAGCCGGAACGCGGCGCGGCGGACCGCCGGTGGCGCGGCGATGTCGACGACGTCCACGAGCACCTCCTCGCGCGGCTCGGGCGCTCGCTCCGGAAAGAGCGCGTCGACCGGCCGGCCGACCATGTGCGCGATCAGCGCCTCGTTCGAGGCCTCCGACAGCGCGCCGGTGGCGACACTGCGGCCGTCGCGGAGGACGGTGAAGCGATCGGCGATCTCGCGCACCTCCTCGAGAAAGTGGCTGATGTAGACGATGGTCACGCCGCTCGCCTTGAGGCGGCGGATCAGCGCGAACAGGCGCGTCACGTCCTCGCGCGGCAGGCTGCTGGTCGGCTCGTCCATCAGCACGATCGACGCCCGGGCTGCGATCGCCCGCAGGATCTCGACCACCTGACGGGCGGCGATCGGCAGCGTGCCGACGATGCGATCCGGCGCCAGATCGGGATGCGAGAAGCTCTCGAGCAGACGCGCCGCCTCACGGCGCATCGCGCCGCGATCGAGCCAGGCGGCGCCGGGCAGCCATCGCCGCGCCGGCTCGAGGCCCATCAGGACGTTCTCGGCGACCGTGAGGTGCGGGCACAGCGAGAGCTCCTGGTGGATCAGCGCGACGCCGGCGTGGCGGGCGGCCAGCGGCGAGGACGGCGCATAGCCGACGCCGTTGACGTGCATCGTCCCGGCGTCGGGCGCGAGCGCGCCGGCGATCACGTTGAGGAGGGTGCTCTTGCCGGCGCCGTTCTCGCCGATCAGCGCGTGCACCTCGCCGGGGACGAGCTCGACGTCGACGCCATCGAGCGCCACCGTCGCGCCGAAGCGTTTGCGCAGGCCCGACAGCGACAGCACTACTTGAGGTACTCGGCGACAGGCGGCTCGAGGTGCGCGCGCATCTCGGGCGTCTTGACGTTTTCCGGGGTGACGATCTGCACGCCGGTATCGATCACCGGCGGCACCTTCTGTCCCTGGAGGTGCTGCACCGCGGTCTTCACCGCGAGGTAGCCCATCTCGAACGGGTTCTGCAGCACGAAGCCCTGCATCTCGCCCTTGGCCATCGCCTCGACGAACACCGGATGCGCATCGAAGCCGAGGAAGGCCACCTTGCCGGCGCGCCCGAGATCCTGGAGCGCGAGCAGCATGCCCGCCGCCGACGACTCGTTGACGCAGAAGATCCCCTGGAGATCGGGGTAGCGGTTCAGCAGGTTCTCGGCGACACGCTTGGCCGTGTCGCGGGTCGGCCCGGCGTGCTGGTCCGACGAGATCAGGGTGATGCCCGGGAAGCCGGTCTTCAGGGCCTCGAGGAAGCCCTGCTCACGCGCCTCGGTCGACGCCGATCCTTCCTGATAGCGCAGCATCAGGACCTTGCCTTTGCCCTTGAGCAGCTTGCCCATGTGCTCGCCGGCCAGCTTGCCGCCCTTCACGTTGTCGGTGGCGACATAGCTGGTGATCTTCGTGGACTCGAGCGCCGAGTCGAAGATCACGACCGGGATGCCAGCGGCCGCAGCCTCTTCGACCGGCCGGACCAGGGCGCGGGCGTCGAGGGGGGCCAGAGCGATGGCGCTGATCCCCTGGCTGAGGAAGCCTTCGACCACCTGGATCTGCTGCTCGCGGTCGTCCTCGCGCAACGGTCCTTTCCACACCACGTGGACGTCGATGCCTTGCGCCTGCAGCTCGCGCTCGGCCTTGTTCGCGCCGGCGTGGATCGTGTTCCAGAACTCGTGCGTCGTACCTTTGGGGATGACGGCGATCTGGTAGCGCGGCTTGCCCGAGGGGGGCGGGACGCCGGCCCCGCCCTCGCCCGGTTTGGCAGAGCCGCCGCAGGCGGCGAGGCCGATCAGCGCGGAGAGGGCGAAACTCCAGGCGAGCCCGGTTCGGGGTTGGCGCACGCCCGAAAGGTATCGCGCGACCCGCCCGAGCCGCAAGCCGGATCGCAGATCCTGCAAGTTGCTCGGAGCGTGGTCGGTGCAAGCTCCGAGCACGCGCCGAGCAAACCCACGTCACGCGGCGACGCC
>JANOIR010000580.1:0-41541 GCA_031407765.1 Vicinamibacteraceae bacterium | reverse complement strand
TGCTGCGGGGCGTCCACCGTGGCGACGAGGACGCTGACGTCGAACAGGCCGGTCAGCTTCTTGTACGCCGAGAGGCACAAGACGGCGCGCATCGGCAGCCCGTCGCGATCGACGTAGCGTTCGTGACACTGCGGCGCCGTGCGGGCATCATCGCCGCCGCGGCCGAAGCCCTCGTTGGCGAAGCTGGCGGAATAGCGCTGCGCGAAGCGTAGCGTCCCCAGCTTGGCGCCGTCGTAGGCCTCGTGACGGACGTTGAGGGCGCCGGTCGTCAGCCGCCCGGAGACGAACACGCGCGTGTCCATCGCGCACTCCGCGTGCTCGTACTCGAGCCCTTTGCTGTCGGTCGGGGTGCTGCGGCCCCAGCACCGCATGAAGGTCTCCTGCGGCAGCGGAATGACGTAGCGCGGATGCCCGGCCTGCCGCCACGGCAGCTGCAGGAAGCGCGCCGTCAGCGCCGACTGGTGCGCCCACAGCTGCTTGATCAGGACCGGATACGCCGGCCCGGTCAGCGGCGCCGCGCCACGGGCCTGCTGCAGCAGGTCCTCGGCGAACGTCGCCGGTACCAGGAAGCTGACCTGCTCACCGTCGCGTCGCGCGGCGACGTTGATGCCGATGACCGCGCCCTGCCCATCGAGCGTCGGGCCGCCGCTGACGCCGGGATTGAGCGAGCCGGCAAAAAAGATCGTGGGATAGAAGCTGCGCTCGACCAGCCCGTTGTACGTCCCCTCGATCACCGCGAAGCCGACATCGAGCGGGTTGCCGAGCGAGTAGATGCGCTCGCCCTGCGCGAGCGGCTGATCGCGCCGCCGGAAGCGCAGGCTGCCGAGGCCGGCGAGCGGCGCCGGATCGACCGGCTTGACGATCGCGAGATCGTGGATCGCATCGAAGCCGATGAGCTGCAACGGCCCTTCGCGGCGGTCGGCGGTGCTGTAGACCAGACGGTAGCGGTCCGGGTGCAGTGCCGCCTCGCTGACCACGTGGTAGTTGGTGAGGATGTGCCCCTCGTCGCTGACGAGGAAGCCCGACCCGACGCTGTTCTGGCTGTCCTGCCCTTTGAGCAGCGTGCGCACCTGCAGGAGGTGCCGCCGCGCGTCGCCGTAGATGCGTTGCGCCGATGCCGACACCGGGGCCGACACCGGGGCTGCGACAGGCGGCGCGGTGGCGGCGGGCGGCGATTGCCCGGCGGCGAAGACGCTCCACCACGCGAGCACGACGACCGCCGACGCGCCGGCGGCGCGCAGCGAGGACGCACGGGACATTGCGCCGGATTGTAGCGCGTCGTTGCGGTGGCGACGGGAGCGTCGAGTCGCGGCGCGCGTCAGTCGATGAGCGCGGCGACCACCCACGTATCGCGCCGTCGATCCCGCGCCAGTCGTAACGCGCATCCCGACTCGACGACGACGTCCCACTCGTCGTCGTCCCAGGCCGTCGTCGGCTCGTCGCTCCAGACCGCCGGGTCGGGCTGCCAGACGGACGGCACGCCTCCGGCGCGTGGCAGCGGTGCGGCCGCGACGGCCTCCGGATCGCCGCCGAGCGCAGCGGACTCGACCCGCCACCAGTCGCCGGACGATCGCCACGGACCGGCGGCCTGCCGAACGGCGCCGAGCCGCGGCAGCCGGCGCGACTCGACCGATCGCACACGCACCGGCCGGCCGCGATCGAGCTCGACCCGCACCGGCGGCGGCTGGCGGAAGCGGCGCAGTGTGAGCAGGCCGCCGGAGCCCCCTTCCGCCTCCGCCACCCGCGGTGTCTCGGCGTCGACGAGCGGGAGCAGCGCCGCGCGTCCGTCGAACGGCCGCATGGCGATCGCCCCGCCGCGATGCGTGTCGAGCGCGACCGGGCTGCCGACGCGCCCATCGCCCATCACCGCGCGCAGTCGCGCGGTGAGCGTGGCGATCGTCTCCGGCCGCGGCTGCGCCCGCGCCAGCAGCGATGGCTGGACGATGCGGCCAGGCACCGGCTCGAACGTCACCGTGAGGACGTCGATGCCCGCCGGCGGCGGATGCGATTCGAGGTCGAGCACGATGAGCGTGCGCAGCACGCGTGGATCGCGCATCGGCATCGGCAGGCCGAGCCGCCGGACGTAGAGCTCGCGGGTGACCAGCCGCAGCGTCGTCTGCAGCGTGACCGTGCCGAGGCCCTGGCGATCGAGCCGGGCGCAGAGCGGATCGATCACCCGGCCGAGCGCGAACGACAGCGGCTCGATCGTCTCGATCGGCCACTCGAAGGCGCACGTCGCCTCGAACGGCCGTGGCTCGGCGGTCGGCACCAGCGGCCGCGCGTCGAGCCCGCGCGCCATCGCGTGCCAGGCCAGCCCCGCGGCACCGAGGCGCTCGAAGAGATCGGCCGCCGGCAGCGCGGCGAGCGCGCCGAGCGTGGCCAGCCCCCAGCGACGCCACGTGGCGAGCGGCACGTCGACGCCAGACGCCGGGACACCGGCCGACGCGGTGGCGCGGGCCCGGCCGCCGCGCGCCCGCGGACGAACCGGCGCGTCGAGCGCGGTCAACCGCGCGAGGAGCGCGATCGGCAGCGGGGCGAGGGCCGCGGCTTCGGCGCCGGCGGGAACGGTCACGACAGCGACGGCCGCGTCCGAATCCGGAGTGGCAGCGATCCGTTCCGCGCCGGCGAGCGCCAGCAGCAGCGCCGCCGTGCGGGTCGACGTCACAGCCACCGCCGCCGCCACGCCGCGATCGAGGGCCTGCTGCCGGCACAGCGCGGCGACCTGGGCCTCGTGGCCGAAGAGCCGCGTCAGCCCGCGCACGTCGATCACCACCACGCCAGGCCCGACCACCTCGACGCGCGGTGACGCTCCGCGCGCCACGGCCGCGAGCGCCTCGGTCGTCGCCGCGGACGGCTCCGCCACTGCCGCCACCAGGGCGCCGAACATCAGTGGACCGTCCCGCCGCGGGGGTTCACGACTACAACCTCCGCGCGGCGCGGATGTGCGGCGCGATCGCGAGCCCGGTCAGCCGGCGGGCGCGACGGCTCTCCCCCGCCCAGACCGCCGTGGACGTCGAGGCATTCAACTCCAGCGTGATGCCGCGCGCGCTGCGCGCCACCGGCGCCGGCGCGAGGACGAGCGCGACGCTGTCGCGGCCTTCGACGAAGCGCTGCAGCCGGCGCCAGGTCGTGAACGGCAGGCGGCCGAGATCGGCCGGTGTGACGTCGCCCACATCCAGCGCGACGAGGCCGAACCCACCCGCCTCGAGCACCAGCCCGAAGGCCTTGATGGCTCGATCCAGCAGGACGTGCGGGCGCGGCGCGCCGGCCGGATCGCCGCGGGCCCAGAGCAGGCGATCGGGGGTCAGGCCGGCGGCCTGCGCCGACCCGGCGTCGAAGGTGTCATGGGTGTCGATGAGCGCGGCGAGGTCGCCGCGGTCCGTCGCCGCAGCCAGGCTCGCCATCAGCAGGCTGGTGCGACCGGACGAGGCCGGCCCGACGATCTCGGAGGTTTCGCCGCACGGCCAGCCGCCAGCGAGGCGGGTATCCAGCCAGGGCAGCCCCGTCGCGACCGCCCGAATGGGGACCGGCGGCGTGCCGGCATCGGTGACGGTACGGTCGAGCTGGCGAGCCCGCAGCAACGCTTCGAGATGAAGGCGGGCCGGCTGCATACCGGCATTTTCGTCTTTTATTCGCCTACATTCAAGTTGCCGCTAAACCAGGGGAACCGCCTGCCGATTGAACACGCAGTCATCGTGTCGACGAATCCCCGTCTGACGACTCGTGCCCTGGCCATCGGCCTGTCGCTGCTCGGCGTCTCCGCCGGCGGCCCGGCCGTGCGGGCCCAAGCGCCGGAGTCTCCCAGTGCGCGGACCAACTCTCTGTACCTCCTGGACACGGTCAGCGCCGTGCGCCGGCTGCCGCCCGACAAGGTTGGCCTCCATTACCCCGTCGCCGTGAGCGCCACTGTCACGTTCGCCGACCCGATCTGGCGCACCATCTACGTCCAGGACGCGACCGGCGGCGTCCTCGTCCGCCTCGACAACGGCTTCAACGCGCGGGTCGGCGATCGCCTGCAGATCGACGGCGTCACCGACTCGGGCGATCCGCTGGCCGTGGTCGTCGCCGAACGCGTCTCGAAGCTGGGTACCGACCCGCTGCCGGCGCCGATCCCTTTCCTGCCGGCACGCGCGCTCCAGCATCTCGACGACGGCGAGCGGGTCGACGTCACCGGCGTGATCCAGTCCGTCGCGACCGACGCGCCCGGGCATCTCATCGCCGAGCTCGTCGCGTTCGACGGTACCCCGTTCCGCGTCACTGTGGCCGGCCATTGGCAGCAGCCGCTGCCCGTCGCGCTCGTGAACGCGCAGGTGCGCGTGACCGGTGTGCTCGCCCGGCTGATCCAGCCTGAGCCGCAGACCCGCGGACTGCACCTGCTGGCGGCGTCGGCCGACGCGATCCGCGTCACCAAGCAGGCGCACCCCGATCCGTTCGACCACTTCGCGCCCAACGCCGCCTTGCTCGAGCACCTGGCACCCTCGGTCGCGCCGCACCGGGTCCACGTCCGCGGCTTCGTCACGCTCAGGCACCGCGGTCACGTCTTCGTCGAGGGCGATCGCGGCGCCTTCAAGCTGAATCTCGTCGAGGGCGCCGAACAGCCGAAGATCGGCGAGGAGATCGACGCCGCCGGGTTCGTCACCGGGGGCGACACGCCGACCCTGCGCCACGCCCTGATCCGGGCCACCGGCGCGCCGCCGCGGCTGCAGAACGCGGTATCCCGGCCGCCGGCGCACCTGCTGCGCGACGATGCCGCCGGCCACTTGACGCGGACCTCCGCCTGGTTCGTCGAGAGCGTCGTCAAGGGCCAGGAACAGCGCCTGACGCTGGTCGACGACGATGTGCTGCTGACGGCAATCGTGCCGCTGTCGCAGGGACGGCCGCTGACCATCGCCCCGGCCAGCCGCCTCGAGCTCACCGGCATCCCGGAGCGCCTCGACGGCGTCTCGCCGACGGCCGCGCGGCCCCGCGCGGTGCGCCTGTGGCTGCGCGGCGCCGACGACGTCCACGTCGTCTCGAGTCCGTCGATGTTGTCGCGGACCGCAATCTATGCCGGCGGCGGACTGCTGGTCGGTCTGGTCGGCGCAATGGCATGGAGCGTCGTCCTGCTGCGCCGGCGCCGCCTCACCGAGACCCGGCTCGCCCGCAGCCGCGAACAGGAAGCGCTGCTCTCCCGGCAGCACGACGAGCTGACCGAGCACGCGAACGACCTGATCTGCACCTGGGACGCCACCGGGTCGATCACGACCTTCAACCGCGCCGGGCAGCGGATGCTCGGCCGGCTGCGCCAGGACGTCGTGGGGCGGCAGCTCCCGGAGCTGGCGCCGCCGACGCGCGCCACCCACGTCGCCGACCTCGTCACCCGATCGCTGCGAACCGGCGGCCCCCTCACATTCGAGGTCGAGCTGCTGACCCCCGACGGCAACACGCTGACCGTCGAGATGACGACGCGGCCCCTGCACGAAGGCGGCGACACCATCCAGGCCGTCGGCCGGGACATCACCCTGCGCAAGCAGGGCGAGATGGTGCTGCAGCGGGCCAAGGAAGCGGCCGAGGCAGCGTCACGCGCCAAGAGCGACTTCGTCGCCAACATCAGCCACGAGATCCGGACGCCGATGAACGGCATCATCGGCCTCTCCGAGCTGCTCGATCGCACGACGCTCGACGTCGAGCAGCGCGACTATGTCGACCTGCTGCGCCGATCCGGCCAGTCGCTGCTGCGCCTGGTCAACGACGTCCTCGACTTCTCCAAGATCGAGGCCGGCCGTCTCGAGCTCGCCCAGGATCGTTTCGACCTGCCGGCGTGGCTCGCCGACACCATCGCCTCGCTGCAGGCGCAGGCGCGGAGCAAGAGCCTGACGCTGCTCTCGTCCGTCGACGCGCGGCTGCCGCGCACCGCGATCGGCGACGCTGGCCGTCTCAAGCAGGTGCTCGTGAACCTGGTCGGCAACGCCATCAAGTTCAGCGAGCCGGGCGACGCCCACCTGCGCGCCGACCTCGTGGCGCAGCCGGTCGACTTCAAGGACACCGGCGACATCCACCTGCGCGTGCAGGTGGTGACGACGAACGATTCTGGCTGCGAGCTGCACCTGAGCGTGCAGGATCACGGCATCGGCATCGCGGTCGGCAAGCAGGCCCACATCTTCGAGCCGTTCACGCAGGCCGACCAGTCGGCGACGCGCCGCTACGGCGGCACGGGGCTCGGCCTGGCCGTCTCGGCGTCGATCGTCCGCGCCATGGGCGGGCGGATCTGGGTCGAGAGCGACGTCGGCCGCGGCAGTACGTTCCACTTCACGGTGCAGCTGACGACCTCGGCCCGCGGCGACGTGGGTCCGGACGGTCCGGCGGCATCGGACCGTGAGCCGGCGGCCGCGGCGGCCGCACCCGCTGCCCTTCCGGACCCAGGCCGGGGCGGCGGCGAGCGCGACGTCGAGGCCCCGGCTGCATGTGCTCCGCCGCTGGTCGCGCTGAAGGTGCTGATCGCGGAAGACAACGAGGTGAACCAGCGCATCGCGCTGGCGATGCTCAAACGGCTCGGCCACTACGCCGTGCTGGTGCCGAATGGCCAGGCCGCGGTCGACCAGAGCGAGCGCGAGACCTTCGACGTCGTGCTCATGGACGTGCAGATGCCGGAGCTGAGCGGCCTCGACGCCGCCACCATGATCCGGCGGCGCGAGCGCTACACCGGCCAGCAGCTGCCGATCATCGCGCTGACCGCACATGCCATGGAAGGCGACAAGGAACGCTGCCTCGCCGCTGGCATGAGCGGCTACCTGAGCAAGCCGCTGACGTTGGACGAGCTGAAGGCGGCCCTCGACGCGGTCGCCGCCGCCATCGCCTCACGCGCCGCGTAGCAGTCCCGTCAGGCTCGCAGTTTGGCCACAATCGCGTCTGCGTCGTAGACGCAACCGCCCCACGTCCCACCACTCACCTGCTGCAGCGCCGCCCAGATGCGGGTGGCATCGGGCAGCGCCGGATCCGGGGCGAGGTCGGGACGGATCGGACGGCTGGCCAGCGTCGCGTCGGCTGGCGTCTCGCCTTCCATCAGATCGATCGTGCCGTCGAGCGTGCGGGTGTCGATGACGACGCGCACGATGTCGCCGTCAACGAGGCGTCCGATCGGCCCGCCGGCGAGCGCCTCGGGACCGACGTGGCCGATGCAGGCGCCGGTCGAGACGCCGGAGAAGCGCGCGTCGGTGATCAGCGTCACGGTCTTGCCGATGTCGAGGTACTTCAGCGCGGAGGTGACCTGGTAGGTCTCCTCCATGCCGGCGCCGATCGGGCCGCGACCGATCAGCACCATCACCGTTCCCGGCTGCAGGCGGCCCTCGTCCTGCCGCTTGATGCTGGCGATCGCCGCGCGCTCCGACGTGAAGATACGGGCCGGTCCGGTGTGACGGTAGACGCCGTCGGCGCCGAGCAGCTTGGGATCGATCGCCGTGCTCTTGACGATCGCGCCCTCGGGCGCGAGGTTGCCGCGGATGTACGACACAGTGCTGGTCAGGCCCCTGGCCCGCGCCACCGCCGGCGGCAGAATGACCGCGTCCGGATCGACGCCGTCGCGCTCGCGCAGGATCTCGCGGACGCGCCGTCGCCGCGGCGACGCCTCCCACCACGACAGCATGTCGCCCAGCGACTCGCCCGAAGCGGTCAGCACCGACAGGTCGAGCAGGCCGAGGTCGCGCAGGTGCAGCATCACCTCGGGCACGCCGCCGGCGAGGAAGACGCGCACCGTCGGGTGCGGGCCGTTTGGCAGCGCGTCGACCAGGCGCGGCACGCGGCGGTTGACGTCGAGCCACTCGTCGATCGTCGGGCGGGCCCGGCCGGCGGCATGGGCGATGGCGGGGATGTGCAGGAGGAGGTTGGTCGAGCCGCCGAACGCGGCGTGGACGACCATGGCGTTGCGGATGGCGGCGTCGGTGACGAGGTCGCGCACCGTTTTCTTGCGGGCGCGCAGAGCCAGCACGCCCCGCGCCGAGCGGCGGGCCATGTCGAGCCACACCGGTTGGCCCGACGGCGCCAGCGCGCTGTGCACGACCGACAGCCCGAGCGCTTCGGCGACGACCTGCGAGGTCGCCGCGGTACCGAGGAACTGGCACCCGCCGCCCGGGGAGGCGCAGGCGCGGCAGCCCATGTCGGCGGCCTCCTCGAGCGAGATCGAGCCGTGCGCGTAGCGCGCGCCGAGGGTCTGGACCTTGCCGGCGTCCTCGCCGTCGGTCGCCGGCAGCGTGACGCCGCCGGGCACGATCACGCCCGGCAGATCGTGCGCGCCGGCCACCGCCATCATCATCGCCGGCAGGCCCTTGTCGCAGGTGGCGACGCCGATCACGCCGACGCGGGTCGGCAGCGATCGGATCAAGCGGCCGAGGACCGTCGCCGCGTCGTTGCGATACGGCAGCGAGTCCATCATCCCGGTCGTGCCCTGGGTGCGGCCGTCGCAGGGATCGGTGACATAGCCGGCAAACGGCAGGCACAGCGCGGCACGGAGCTCCTCGGCCGCGGCCCGCATCAGCAGACCGACTTCCCAATGGCCGGTGTGGTAGCCGAGCGCGAGCGGGCTGCCGTCGTTCTCGCGGATGCCGCCCTGCGTGCTGAGGATCAGCACCTCCGGCCGCCGCAGCGCGTCCGGCTGCCAGCCCATGCCGACGTTCAGCGACCAGCCGAAGAGATCGCCGCTGGGCCGCTCCAGCAGATCGGCGGGCTCGAGCGGCAGCGTGCCGGCAGGGCCTGCCCGGGCGGTTTCGACGGTCTCGAGCACGGAGAGATCGGACTCGCAGGTACGCAGGGCGTCAGCCGGCAACGAGGACATCTCGAGTCACTATAGACTGTGTCCTGTTCATGCGTTGGCCGGCCCGTTGGCGGCGTCCTGTCCGGTTGTTCGGCGACCTCGCGATCCTGGCGATCCTGGGCTATGGCGCCGCGATCGCCTACCTGTATGCGTACCAGGTCGAGCTCGTCTTCCGGCCGCCGGCGCACGCCCTGCTCTACCCGACCAGCCTGGGCCTGCAGCCCGAGCGTGTCGTCGTGACCAACCGCGCCGGCCTCGCGACGGAGGCCTGGCGCATCCGGGCGGCGGGCGAAGCCCCGTACTGGGTGCTCTTCCTGCACGGCAACGCCGCCGCGATCAGCTCGGGCGTCAACGTGCGCCGCTACGATCAGCTGCGCAGCCTCGGCCTCAACGTCTTCGCCATCGAGTACCCCGGCTTCGGCAACGTCGGCGGCCAGGCCAGCGAGGCCGGCATGCACGCCGCCGCCCGCGCCGCCTACGACCACCTGCGCCAGGTGGAAGGCATTCCGGCGGCGCACATCGCGATCTACGGCTGGTCGCTCGGCACCGGGGCCGCGGTGCCGCTGGCCCGCGATGTCGACGAAGCCGTCCTGGTGCTGGAGGGGGCGTTCACGTCGGTGCTGGCGCGGGCCCGCGAGCAGCATCCGTTCATGCCCGTGGCGTGGCTCCTGGCGCACCCGTTCCGCTCGGAGGACGCCATCGCCGCGACGCACAGCCCCACGCTGTTCCTGCACAGCCCGGAGGACGTCGTGATCCCGCTCCATCACGGCCAGGCGCTGTTCGCCATGGCGGCCGAACCGAAGCGGCTGATACCGCTCGCCGGCGGGCATATCTACGCCAACGCCGACGACGCCGATCGCTATACCGCTGGGCTCTACGGCTTCCTGACCGAGGTCGTCGGCTGGCGCCTGACGCCGCCGAAGCGCTCGGTCGGCGTAGCGGTGAGCCGCGTCCTGGCGACGGACGGAGTCGACCCCGCGCTGGCGACATGGCGTCGTGCCATGGCGGAAGGCGACGCGCGCTGGAGCCTGGCCGAATACGAGCTGCAGCACGTCGGCCGCAGCCACACGCTGACCGACGACCACGCCGCCGCGATCGCCGTGCTGCGCGCCAACCGCGATCGCTTCCCGGCGTCGCCGATGGCCTGGTTCGAGCTGGGCCGGGCCCTCGCCGCGGCCGGCCACCGCGACGACGCCCGCCGCGCCTTCCTGCGCTCGCTGGCGCTCGATCCCATCGTCATCAACCCGAGCCACCAGGGGCTCGCCACCCTCGACTGACGCGTCATAATTTGGTTGGCGCCGCGCTCTCACGCGCGGCGCGGGCTGCAGCGGCTATCCTTGTCTGCCATGAACTTCGCTGGAAAGACCGTCATCGTCACCGGGGGCACGCAAGGCATCGGCGAGGGCTGCGCCACGGTGTTCGCCGACGCCGGAGCCTCGGTCGTCATCGCCTCCCCTGATACGGCGCGCGGCCCAGGCGTCGCCGCGGCGCTGTCGGCCCGCGGCCCCGGACGCGCCCACTACGTGCGTTGCGACGTCACCGCCGACGCCGATCGCGAGGCACTCGTCGCCGGCACCGTCGAGCGTGATGGCCGACTCGACTGCCTCGTCAACAATGCCGGCTGGCATCCGCCGCACAAGCCGATCGACGACTTCTCGCTCGACGACTTCCGGGCCCTGCTCGAACTGAACGTCGTCAGCGTGTTCGCGCTCGCCAAGCTGGCGCTACCGCACCTGCGCCGCAGCCGCGGAGCGATCATCAACGTCGCCAGCCTGGTGGCCACCATCGGGCAGCACCACGCCACCACCTACGTCGCCACCAAGGGCGCGGTGAAGTCGTTCACCAAGGCGCTCGCCGTCGACGAAGCGGTGCACGGCGTCCGCGTCAACAGCATCTCACCCGGCAACGTCTTCACGCCGCTCTGGCAGGCCGCGATCGACGCGGCGCCCGACCCGTCGCAATGTCGCGCCGACGGCGAGGCGGCACAATGGGCCGGCCGGATGGGCACGCCGGAGGAAGTCGGACGCCTCTGCCTCTTCCTCGCCTCCGACGCCACCTTCACCACCGGCGTCGATCACATCATCTCGGGCGGCGCCGAGATCGGTTACGGACGCAAAGCGATCGCACGATGAACAGTCCCTTCCCTGCCCGCCCGGTCGCGGGCGTCGTCTTCGACATCGACGGCACGCTCCTCGACAACATGCCGTTCCACATCGAGGCCTTCGAGGCCTTCACCGCGAACCACGGGCTGCCGCCGCTCACGCTCGAGATGCGCCACTGGATGGACGGCCGCCGCAACTCCGACATCTTCCCGCGCCTGTTCGAGCGCACGCTGACCGAGGCCGAGGTTGCGACGCTGTCGTTCGAGAAGGAGTCGGCCTACCGCCGGCTGTCCACCGGGCGCCTACGGCCGTTGAGCGGCCTGATGCGGCTGCTCGACGCGCTCGACGCGGCGCGCGTCCCGGTGGCGCTCGCCACGGCGGCACCGCGCGACAACGTCGTGCACACGCTGCACGAACTCGGCCTGACGGACCGGCTGCCGACGATCGCGCGCGCCGACGACGTCCCGCGCGGCAAGCCCGAACCGGACGTGTTCCTGGAGGCGGCGCGAAAGCTGGGCGTCGATCCGACGGCCTGCATCGCCTTCGAGGACGCGCCGATGGGCGTGGTCGCCGCCGGGCGCGCCGGGATGACCACGGTAGCCGTCAGCACCAGCTATCCGGCGGACGTGCTCTCCGCAACCGAGCCGTCACCGGCGCTCGTCGTCTCGCACTTCGACGAGCTGCTCCACGGCCCGGGCGCGTGGCTGCTCACGCTGACGGCGGGGGCTCGCGGCTAGCACGGCCATCTTGGACGCGTCGACGTCGTGTGGCGCCGGCCTGACACACACGGGCGTCGCGACCACACGTTGGTGCTACGCACGGCGTCGAAGCCGTTCGATGCAGGCCTGGTCCACCTGGGACGAGACTCGCGAACATACGCGTGCTTCGACAACTACCGCCGATCGCGGTACTCAGGGTCTTATGCCGAGGACGTGGCGTTTGGGCGCGACCGGATTCACGAGCGCGCCGTCTCGATCGCGCCCCGCGCCGGCGGCGTCCACGCCTGAGTCCCTGGGAATCCCGTCTACAATTGCCAACGGTGCTGTCGAAGGCCTGGTTCAATCGCGGCGGGGTGCGCGTCCGTTGAAGTCGCGCGTGCCGTCCCGCAAGGGCGCTCGCGCGCTGCTCGTCGCCGCGCTCCTTCTGTTCGCGGCTCCCGCGGCCCGCGCCCAGCTCGCACTGCACGACTGCGGACTCTCCGGCGTGCGCTCGCGCTGCGGAACGCTGCAGGTCCCCGAGAATCCGCAGGCCCCGAACGGCCGGCGGCTCTCGTTGAATGTCATCGTCATCCGTCGGGCGGGCTCCGCGCCGGCGAGGGAGCCACTGTTCATTCTCAAAGGAGGCCCCGGACAGGCGGCGACCGCAGACACCGAGGACATCATCGAGATGTTGGGGGCCGTGCGCGGCGAGCACGACCTCGTGCTGCTCGATCAGCGCGGCACAGGAGGATCCGATCGACTCAACTGCGAGGTCGCGGACCGAAGATTTCTGGTCCCGAAGGATCCGAAAGCCTGTCTCGCCAGTCTCTCCGCCCGTGCGGACCTGCGAATGTACTCGACCGCGCATTTCGTCGAGGATCTCGAGGCGGCCCGTTCCGCCCTGCGCTACGAGCAGATCAGCCTGTATGGCGGTTCGTACGGCACGCGCGCGGCGTACTACTATGCCCGGCGATACCCTGAGCGGGTTCGGGCGCTCGTGCTCGTCGCCCCGGCCCCGCCCTCGATGCCCCTGCTGGAGAGCTTCGAGGAGGACGGCGAGCGCGCGCTGAACGCGTTGGTGAAGGACTGCGCGTCGGATTCCGCGTGCTCCGAGGCATTCTCGCATCTCGACCGCGACGTGCGGGAGGTCCGCAAGCAGCTGACCGACCCGTTCCACGTCATTGGTATCCAGCTCCTGCAGTACTCGTCGTCCACGGCGCGCTACCTTCCGCTGTTCCTGTCGGGAGCGGCACGCGGACGTCGCGAACCGCTCGAACGGGCAATTGCCGACGTGCGGGAGCGCTACGTCAGCCAGTTGAGTATCGGTCTGCATCTAGCGGTCTTCTGCCGCGAAGAGTTGAAACACGGCGCGGCGCCGGCCGGGCGCCGTTCAGCACTGCGGGCTGAATACGAAATCGCCTGCGGGGACTGGCCGCTCGCGGAGCTTCCGGCCGAGACAGGACCGCCTCCGCCGCTGCCCATGCCGGCAATGATCGTCGTGGGTGAACGTGACCCGGTCACATCGCCGCGGTGGGCGCGAGTCATGGCGGATCAATTCCGTGAGTCCCGCGTTGTCGTCGTTCCCGGCGAAGGTCATGTGTTCGACGGCCCGATGCAGCGATGCATCAATCACCTCGCGGCTGATTTCCTGGCTCGCCGGAATCTGGCCGATGGCTGTGTGACGCTGCACAAGAGACCTGCGTACGCGGTGCGTTCGCCGTGAGCAGGGACGCACCGACGCCGTCATGCACGCGGACATTGGGCGCGACTTGGAGCAAGCGGACGCCTGCGTCAGCGTAGACCGCGAGCAAGCCCACTGCCGGCGGGTCGCGCGAGGGCGCGACCCGCTCTCGGTCCGGCGACGACAGGTGCGGTCGCGCGAGGCGCCGACCTGGGGCGCATCAACGCGACCGGCTTCAGCTGGAGTGCGGTCTACCGGCTTGCGGAACTGGAGCGCGCAGGGAATGCCCGCCCCGCTTCAGGGCGTCATCGCCTGCTCCGCGTGCGGTGTCGCTGCTCTACGCCTCGTACTTCACGCCGAGCTTGACGAGCACGGCCTGCGGCGCGCCGTCAACGCGGACCGATGGTAACGTCTGGCAAACCGCCTCACGCGGTCCCCTGGAAGTCTTCGATTTTGCCGCATCCAGTCCAGCTTCGAGATCTCTGCCACGAGCGGTTCGGGTGATCCGGCGTAGCATCCCTCCATGCACGGTCTCGGCGCGATCACATGGCTCGCTCGCGTGGGCTTCCTGGTGAAGGGTGTGCTCTACATGGTGGTCGGCACACTGGCCCTCCAGGTCGCGGCCGACGCAGGCGGACGGGTTACGGGGACGCGAGGCGCACTCTCGACCGTCCTCGGCCAACCATTCGGCCGTACGCTGCTGTTGGTTGTCGTTGTTGGGCTTCTCGGCTACGCCGCCTGGCGCATCCTTCAAGGACTCCTCGATTCCGACCGCCTGGGCAACCATTGGCGCGGCGTTGCCATCCGTGCGAGCCTGGTGGCTCGCGGGGGCCTGCACGCAGTGCTGGGCTGGCAAGCATTCCGCGCCTATCGTGGGCTGTCGGCCGCGTCGGGAACCAGCGAGCGTGAAGTCGCCACGGAGGCATTCCGATGGCCGCTGGGTGATTGGCTGGTCGTGCTCGCGGGGCTGGGCCTCATCGGCTTCGCGGTGCAGCAGGTGTACGCGGCGATCACCTGCCGATTGGAGCGCGATCTCGATGTCGAACGGATGCGACGCGAAGCTGGCGAGTGGGCGGTGGGGATCAGCCGGTTCGGGGTAGGGGCACGCGCGGTTGTGTTTGCGCTGCTCGGATGGGCAATCGTCGTCGCCGGTTGGATCCGCGATCCCTCGGAAGTCGGCACCACGACCTTGTCATTCCGCTGGCTCGCTGCACAACCGGGAGGGCTGGGCCGTTGGCTTCTCGGCGTGGCGGCAGCAGGGTTCGTGGCCTATGGCTTCTACGAGATTGTCCACGCGCGCTATCTACATATCCGACGCGTCCGATAGAACCGTAGCTGTGACGCCGTGGGGAGTCAGGGCGTCGACGCGACCGACTTCAGCTGAAGCGCGGTCTACCGGCTTGCGGAACTGGAGCGCGCAGGGAATGCGCGCGCCGCATCAGGGCGTCTACGTAAGCGTACATGTAGGCGTGTACGTAAGCGTCTACGTGGACGTCTTCGGGAGGGGAACGCGGCCCCTGCGCTCTACGCCTCGTACTTCACGCCGAGTTTGTCGAGCACGGCCTGCGGAGCGCCGTCCCACTGCGTCGGCACGTTACCCTGATAGCCGAGGTCCTTGACGCCGAGCTTGCTCGACCAGAAGCCGGCCGCGACCAGATCGCGCAGCCCGCTGAAGAAGCGGACGCCGTGGCTGAAGCGCTTGTCGGCCTTGGCCGGATACGCGATGTCGTCGAGGATCAACCGACGCTGGGCGTCGGTCGCCCGCACGAAGGTCTTGTCGAAGCGCTTCCGCGACTCGGTGTCGAGCCACGCCAGCCCGCCGCGCGCGGCGACCTGCCGCTCCTTCTGGACGCTGACGATGTGATCGACGAACTCGGGTGCGCCCGCTTCGGACGCACTGCCTGACCGATCGTCCTTCGGGATGATCAGGTCGGCGAGCACCACGATGGTCGCGTACTCGCTCGCGCTGAAGAACTTCGGCTTGTACGCCGTGCCGGTCGCCGCAGCCGTCCGGCGCGCCGCCTGCGCCTGCGTGGCGGCCTGCTCGGCCTCGGCCTCGGTGAAGGCCAGCGCGGCCCGGCCGGGGGTGGCCGCGAGGATCTGGAGGACACGGCGTCGCTTCAAGTCGCCCATCAGATGTTCCCCTTCTTCCGCTCGTCGGCAATGTGCTCGGACGTCCGCCAGGCGAGCGCCATGATCGTCCAGGTCAGGTTCTTGTCGGCCTGCGACGTGAACGGGCCGCCATCGCAGACGAACACGTTCTTGGCGTCGTGCGCCTGGCAATTCCGGTTGAGCGCCGACGTCTTCGCATCGTTGCCCATCCGCGTCGCGCCGGCCTCGTGGATGATCAGGCCGCCCACCGCGAGCCCGTAGTCCTGCTCCTTGGTCGGCATCGGTGACGTCGGCGTCCCGCCCATCTCCGCGATGATGCTGCGGAAGGTGTCCTGCATGTGCTTGGCCTGCAGGCGCTCCTGCTCGCTCCAGGTGTGATTGAAGCGCAGCACCGGGATGCCGTACTTGTCGACGACGCTGGGGTCGATCTCGCAGGAGCAGTTCTCGCTCGAGACCTGCTCGCCGCGGCCGGAGAGGCTGACGAACGCGCCGTAGTAGCGGCGGTATTCGTCCTTCAGGTCCTTCCCGTAGCCGCCGCCACGGCTCTGCGGATAGTTCTGAATGCCGCCGCCGAAGCCGTAGCCGGGCATGCCGAAGCCGCCGCCGAGCTCGATGTGGTAGCCGCGCGGGAAGCCGAGCGCCTTGTTGTCGCCCCACCAGGGCACATAGAGATGCATACCGCCGACGCCGTCGGCGTTGTAGCGCGGCACGTCCATCAGCCTGGGCACGAAGCCGCTGACGTTGAGGCCGGTCGAATCGGTCAGGTACTTGCCGACGACGCCGCTCGAGTTCGCCAGGCCGCCCGGGTGGCGGGTCGACTTCGAGTTCAGGAGCAGGCGCGCCGACTCGCAGCAGGACGCCGCGAGCACCACGGCCTTGGCCCGCACCTGATGCTCGGTGAGCTTCACCGAATCCACGTAGGACACGCCGGTGGCGAGCCCCTCGTCGTTGGTCACGACCTCACGGGCCATCGCGTTGGCCAGGATGGTGAGTTTCCCGGTCTTGAGCGCCGGCGGGATCATCACCGACGTGCTCGAGAAGTTCGAGTGGGTTGCACAGCCGCGCCCGCACTGGCCGCAGTAGTGACACGGCGCGCGGCCGTTGTGCGCCTTGGTGAGAATCGAGAGCCGCGACGGGACGACCGGGATCTTCAGCTTGTCGCAGGCCTGCTTGATCAGCAGTTCGTGGTGCCGCGGCTTGGGCGGCGGCAGGAAGATGCCGTCGGGCTCGTTGTGCAGCCCGGTCTCCTTGGCGTGGTTCGTGCCGAAGATGCCGACGAACGAATCGAGCTTGTCGTAGTACGGCTTGATGTCGTCGTACGTGATCGGCCAGTCGTCGCCGTAGCCGTCCCGGGACTTGCCGCGGAAGTCGTCGGGACCGAAGCGCAGCGAGATGCGGCCCCAGTGGTTCGTTCGCCCACCGAGCGAACGGCCGCGGAACCAGCGCCACGCGCCGTTGCCGATCGTGTACGGCTCGCCTTCGATCTCCCAGCCGCCGATGCAGCCGTCGAACTCGCCGAACGGCTTCTTGTCGCCGCCCCAGCCGCGATTCATGGAGTCGTAGTTCCAGGCGAACATCTTGCCGTCCTTGGCGGAATCCCACATCGGGCCGCCTTCGAGCAGGACGACGTCCGCGCCGGCCTCGGTCAGCACCTTGGCGGCGGTGCCGCCGCCGGCCCCCGAACCAATGATGGCGACGTCGTAGACCTTCGGCGATCGGATGACCTGCATGGCCGGATTGTATCAAGCGCCGCGGCCCGCGTGCGGTGCCGCCGACGCGCTCAGCGTCGGCGAGGAGCAGCCGCACGCTCGAGGGGCCGCCCGGCCGGGCGTGAGAGCCCGGCCGCAGACTAATACTGTGGCTGCTGCTGCGTCACGCAGTGGATTGCGCCCATGCCCCAGACGAGGTTCTCGCACACGATCGGGACGATGCGGCGATCCGGGAACAGGCGCGCCAGCGTCTCGATGGCCAGCGCGTCGTTGACGTGCTCGTAAACCGGCAGGAGCACGACGTCGTTGGCGATGTAGAAGTTGGCGTAGCTGGCCGGCAGCGGCTCGCCCTCGGCGAGGATCCGGCCCGGCATCGGCAGCTTGACCACCTGATACCGGCGCCCCGCCGGATCGCGCGCCAGCTCGAGCCGGCGCAGGTTGTCCTGGAGCGGCGCGTAGTTGGCGTCGGCGGGATCGTCCTCGACCGCGCAGACGATCGTCCGCGGCGACACGAAGCGGGCGATGTCGTCGATGTGGCCGTCGGTGTCGTCGCCGGCCACACCCTCGCCGAGCCACAGCACCTCGCTGACGCCGAGGAAGTCGCGCAGCGCCCGCTCGAGATCGGTCCGCGACGCGCCCGGATTGCGGTTCGGGTGCAGCAGGCACTGCTCCGTCGTCATCACGACGCCCTCACCGTTGACGTCGATCGAGCCACCTTCGAGCACCAGTCCCGGCTCGAACACCGGCACCCGCAGCAGCGGCGCGATCGCCCGCGGCACCGAGGCGTCGCGCATCAGCGCCTCGTACTTGCCGCCCCACGCGTTGAAGCCCCACGCGTTGTAGGCCAGGGCGGCATGCGCGAGCGGCCCCCCGGGCTGCCGCCGATCGGGCCGCGCCAGCAGGAAGTTCGGGCCGTAGTCGCGGATCCACGAGTCGACGGTCGGAATGAGGTGCAGCCGCACCGAGCGGGCCTGCGGCCACGGCATCCGCGCCCGTACCTGGTCGCGCGTCACCTCGTCGTCGACCAGCACGTGGACGATCTCGTGCTCGGCCAGCGCCTCGATCATGCGCAGGAAAATCGCCTCGACCTGCGGCACGCGATCGGGCCAGGTGAGCGGATCCTTCGGCCATGAGAGCCAGGTGGCGGCGTGCGGATGCCACTCGGCCGGCATCGCGTAGCCGAGCGCGGCGGGCGTGGGGCGGCTCATCGCGGCGCGATCGTCGGCAGGTCGAGCAGGCGCGAGCCGAGCCCCCCGTAGGCGTCGATCCGTCGATCGCGCAGGAAGGGCCAGTTCTGGCGCGTCTCCTCGATCTTCGCGCGATCGATCGGCACCAGCAGGATCTCCTCCTGATCGACCGAGGCCTTGCCGAGGATGCGGCCGAACGGATCGGCGACGAAGGACTGGCCCCAGAACGTCAGCTGACCTTCCCGGCCGACGCGGTTCACCGCGACCACGAAGACCCCGTTGGCGATGGCGTGAGCGCGCTGGATCGTTTCCCAGGCCGAGTGCTGTGCCAGATTCATCTCGCGGCTCTCGGACGGCAGCCAGCCGATCGCGGTCGGGTAGAACAGGATCTCGGCGCCTTGCAGCGCCGTCAGCCGGGCGCCCTCCGGGAACCACTGATCCCAGCAGACCAGGACCCCGCAGCGGCCGGCGCTGGTGTCGTGGACCTTGAAACCAAGGTCACCGGGCGTGAAGTAGAACTTCTCGTAGTAGAGCGGGTCGTCGGGGATGTGCATCTTGCGATACATCCCGACGGTCGATCCGTCGCGGTCGAAGACGACTGCGGTGTTGTGGTACAGGCCGGCGGCGCGCCGCTCGAACAGGGAGGCAATCACGGCGACCTTGTGCTTCCGCGCGGCAGCGGCGATCGCCTGTGTCGTCGGGCCGGGAATCGGTTCGGCGAGCGCGAACAATGCGGTGTCCTCGCGCTGGCAGAAGTACTGCGAGCGGAAGAGCTCCTGCAAACAGACGATCGTGGCGCCGCCCTTGGCGGCCTCCCCGATCCGCGCGATGGCCTTCTTGAGGTTCTTGTCCGGCTGGACGTCGCAGGTCATCTGGACGAGACCCACGACGTTCTGCCCGGACGCCGTGCGCGAGCGAGCGGTGCCCTTCTTCACACTCGCAGTGTAGCGTGAACGCGGCGCGCGCCCGAAGGGAGCGGCCTACCGCTCGGCCGCGGCGTCGATGCTCACCGGTTTGTACCCGCCGAGCGTCTTGAAGTAGAGCAGAAGCAGCAGGTAGATGACCGCCATGACCGCCGGAATGAAGGCATCCGCCACCAGCGTCTTGCGGTCGCCGAGGATGCTGGCGTCTGCCACCATCCGCTGCTCCGGCGTTTTCGTGACAGCCGTCTGCGCTGCCGACAGCTTGGTGCCGTCGAGGCCGGTGGTCTCGGCGAGGAACAGGAACGTGCTCGGCGTCGGCGCCTTGTACTGCTCGTAGACCGCCGGGGCGGTGGTCATCAGGTGCTCGGCGGTGAAGCGATCCTTGGCGTAGCCCAGGCCCGGCCCGCCCAGCAGGCCGGCCGACATCATGCCGATGCCCCCCATGATCGACATCGCGACCGCTCCCGTGCGCGGGAACCGATCACCGACCACGGCCAGCATCGTCGGCCAGAAGAACGTCTTGCCGAGCGCGTAGACCGCGAGGGCGAACATCGCGCCGGCAAACGTCTCGATGCGGCTGACCATCAGCAGACCGACCGCGCCGAGCACCGCGCAGATCAGCAGCAAGCCGATCGGCGAGACGTTCAGCCGTTTCTCGATGAAATCGAAGGAGAAACGCAGCGTGAACATCAGCAACGAGGTGAACACGAACAGGATCTTCCCCTGCGCCGGCGTGAGGATGTTGCCGGTGATGTTCTGGATCCAGCCGTCCGTTCCGAGTTCCACCGCCCCGACCAGCGCGTGCGTGACGAAGAGCACGAACAGCAGCAGCGAACCGACCGAGAAGTTCGTCTTCACGGCCACCACGAGCAGCAGGATTCCCGCCGTCGCCCACGCAATCAGGCTCCAGGTCCCGGAGGTGAAGAACGCATTCGCGGTGAAGAACGAGAGAATCGAGCCGAGCTGATCCTTGAAGAAGAGGCCGATCAGCACGCAGGCGACGAGCGCGCCGAGAATCCCGACCTCCCGCAGCATGGTCCAGACGCTGAGCCCCTTGGCCGACGCCTCCGACTTCGGAAAGCTCTGACCGAAGAAGGCAATCCCGTAGAGCAGCGTCGGCACCAGGAAGAGGCCGAGCTGCACCTTCCACCCGACCTGCATGCCCTCGCCGAGAATCCACCCGACGAGCCCGCCGAGGACCAGGCCGGCCGGCCAGCTGGCGTGCAGGATGTTCAGGTAGTGGGTGCGGTTGTTGGGAAACAGCGTCGAGACCAGGGGATTCGCCACGGCCTCCAGCGTACCGTTGGCCAGCGCGAAGACGAACGTTCCGATGTACAGGAACAGATACGCCGTGGACTGCGCCTGTCCTGCCGTCGCGGCGAACGTGATGAAGGCGGACAGGACGTGAAACAGGAACGCGGCGACGACCAGTTTGCCGTAGCCGACGCGGTCGACGACGACGCCGCCGATGATGATGCCGAAACAGAAGCCGGTGAAGCCGGCGCCGCCGATGGCGCCGAGCTGCGCGCCCGTGAAGCCGAAGTCAGCGGCCCAATTGGCCAGGATGCCGCCGCGAATACCGAACCCGATGCCGGCAGCCAGAATGGCGAGAAAGCCGGCCCACAGGAGACGTTGGGCGTTCGCCGCGACTGCTTCGTTTCTGACAGGTGGTTGCGTCATGGGTGTCTTTGTCGGTGGCTCCGTGCCCCGGCGGCGCTCCGTGTTCCGTTGTCGTCCTCGGTCACGAAGCCCGCGCCGCCGCCCCGGTGGGAGCGGGCGCACGAGAGTTCAATGTGTGCTGGCGGCGTAAGGATACATCAGGAGCGAGGCCTGGTCGCCAGGGCGGCGAGGTAGCAGCCCGCGACCACGATCAGGAGCAGCTGGAAGCCGGTCACGAGCGACAGGTACTCGGCCACGCCGCCGACCATCGCGCCCAGGAGGTTGGCGCCGTAGGCCGCCGGGATGTCCGGCGTCCGCTTCAGGCTCGAGCCGAACAGGAGCCCGGCGCAGAAGATCGGGCTGAACATCAGGACCGCGTAGACCGCCGACTCGAGACCCAGGCTGCCGAGCGCGAGCCGGCCGACCGGAAGCGCGTAGCTGACGCCGAGCAGTAGCAGCAGGACGCCGCCGACCAGCCACGGCCGGGTGATCTCCATCCGGCTGACGACCCACGTCGCAGCCATCGCCATCACCAGGACCGACAGGATGGCGAGTGACGCCACCACCCAGGTCGAGCCCCACAACAGGGCGAACTGGATGATCGACTTCGTCTCGAGCAGCATGAAGCCGGCGCCGAGGAAGAAGAAGTGCCACGAGAAGCCGACCGAGGTGCCCCAGAGAACGCCGCGCACGGCGACCACCGAGACGACCAGCACCAGCGCCAGCGCCCACAGGTAGTGCGACGGGATGTGGCGATCCCGCATGTAGAGGAACGGCCAGTCGTCGGTGGCCGGAGCGACGCTGGCGTCACGCGTCAGGAGGACGCCCGGGCTGACGACGTCGGGGTGGTTGTAAGCCTCGACGCGGTCGGGCGGCTTCAGGGTCGGGCTGAGCCGCGCAAGACCGGGTCCGACCATCAGCACACCGAGGTGGCTGTGCTCCTTGTGGATGATGACGCGCGGCTCGGTGCCGAAGGCGGTGGCCGCGGTGTTGGCCAGCCGATCGACCAGCCAGCGCTCGCGGAAGTAGTTGTAGATGACCAGCACGCCGCCCGGCTTGAGGCGATCCCTGACGGCGCGGAACGACTCTTCGGTGAACATGTAGCTCTCGAGCCGCACCGAGGTGAAGCTCGATTGCAGGGTCAGCGAATCGATCAGCGCGAAGACGACCAGGTCGTACTTCTTCGGTGTCGTCCGCAGGAAGTGCCGGGCGTCGTCGGTCACGACGTTCACCCGGGGGTCGTCATACGGCCGATCGGGATGGAATTCGCGCCCCAGCCTGACGATCACCGGATCGATCTCGACGGCGTCGATGTGCTTCGACCCGTGCAGCAGCGACGCGGCGACGTCGGTGCCGGAGCCGGCGCCGAGGATCAGGACATCCTCGAAGCCGTCTCCGAAGGCGGTGTAGGGCCACTGGTAGAAGTATTCCTTCCGCGCCACCGGGGCCATCGACTGGTGGAAGATGTTGTTGACCTCGACGACCGTCTCCTGCCCTTCCTGGATGGTCGTGATCTTGTAGTACGGGGACCATGTCGTGCGCCGCGACAGGCCGTGCACCACGACCAGCGAGCCGCCGAGGAGGACGATCATCGCCAGGCGGCCGACCAGCCCCATCGGGGCGTCGACGAGCAGCACCGCCACCGCGAAGGCGACCGCGAACCACGCCGTCGGCGGCAGCTCGAACCACGACATCAGGCCGAAGGCGACCACCCCGGCGACGCTGCCGGCGAGGTTCACGCCGTAGCCCTTGAGGGGTGGCAGGCCCTCCAGGAGCTTGCCCATGGTCTGGGCCAGGGTCGCGAACAGCACCGCCACGACCACGAACACCAGCGGCAGGAGCATGGTGCTCTCGACCACCACCACGGGCGCCGTGGTCCCGCTCGAGAAGTAGATGCTGGTCGAGGTTGGGACCGCGACTTCCAGCCGAAAGTAGGCCACGACCCCGATGACCAGGGCCTGGAGGGGCGCAAACCACGCAAACAGGGACCGGGTCCGGGTCATCAGGCAGCCCACCCCGATGCCCAGAAACGCCGCCAGGAGGATGAAATTCGAGAAATACGCCAGCAGCCGCACGTACGCCGGCATCCAGCGGATCAGGGCAACTTGCAGGAAGAGGACGAGGAAGGAGACAAGAAACAACCGCAGGGCACGCATCGACGGCGGTATTGTATACTCCGCCCGTTTACAGAAACCCCGGAGCCCCCTATTGATGCGAGTGCACCTCGTCAACCCGAGCCACGTTTCCTTCGGCGTAGGCGTCATCACGCCGAGATGGCTCTTCGTGCTGGCCGCCGCAACGCCCGACCGCTTCGGCGCCCCGCACATCGTCGATGAGACCCTCGAGGTGCTCGACCCATCGACCGTGCAGCCGGGTGACGTCGTGGGCATCGGTATCCACACCGGCAACGCGTTGCGCGGCTACGAGGTCGGCCAGCTCGTGCGCGAACGCGGCGCCACGGTCATCTTCGGCGGCATCCACACGACGCTCTACCCGGAGGAGCCGCCCGAGCTCGGCGGCGCCCACGCAGTGGTCAAGGGAGACGGCGACGTCGCCTGGGGCCAGGCCCTCGACGACTTCTCGGCCGGCCGGCTGCAGGAGGTCTACGAAGGCGGCCGGGTGGACGCGGAGCAGTTCAAGGCGGCACGCTGGGACCTGCTCCCCGAGGGCAGCTACATGTGGGCCTCGGTGCAGACCATCCGCGGCTGCCCGAAGCACTGCTCCTTCTGCTCGGTCTGGCGGACCGACGGGCAGCAGCCCCGACAACGCCACACCGATGTCGTCATCGACGAGATCGTCCAGCTGCGCCGCATGGGCTACCGCTTCATCGCCCTTGCCGACGACAACTTCTACCCGGTATCACAGGAAGACCTGCGGATGGCCCGCCGCCGCGCCGACCCGACCCGGCTCCACGAGCTGGAGGCGATCCGCGCCGAGCGCTTCGAGCTGATGGAGCGCCTCGCCGAGCTGCCCCGCGACATGGTGTTCTTCACCCAGATCACCATGGAAGCGGCCGAAGACACCGCTTTTCTCGACGCCATGCGCAACGCCAACATCAAGGGCGCACTGGTCGGGGTCGAGGCGGTGACGCCGGAAGGCCTCAAGGACGTCTACAAGGGGTTCAACGTCGCCGGCGAGGAACTGGTCGAGCGTCTGCAGACCTTCCGCACCCACGGCGTGCACGTGCTCGGGTCGTTCATCTTCGGCCTGCCGAGCGATCGCCCGTCGACCTTCGAGGCGACCCAGGCCCTGGCCCAGCGCGCCGGCGTCACCTTCGCCCAGTTCGTCATGCTTACGCCCTTCCCCGGCACTCTGGACTTCAACAAGTGGGAAGAGACGATGGGCAGCGAGCCGGAGAAGATCGGCGGCATCCCGCTCACCCGGCACTGGCTCATCCCGCAGGCGCTGCGCCCGAAGGTGTACACGCCACATCCGGTGATGGGCGCCGAAGAGATCCGCGAGCGGACCCAGGGGGTCTGGGATCGCTTCTACAGCTTCGGCGCGATCTGGCAGCGTTCGAGCTGCGTGAAGTCGTACAAGTCGCGGCTGGCGTTCGTGCTGCTCTCGAAGCTGTATCGCCAGATGTACGCCAACACCGGTATCGCCACCGACAGCGCCCGCGTCTCGCGGTCGGCGAAGTGGGCCCGTCTCATCGCCACCCAGGCGCGTCGGCTGTTCGTCTCGAAGCCGATGCCCGAACTCACCGTTCCGATGACGACCGCGGCGCGCCGCCAGATCGCGGCGCCGCCGCAGCAGCAGAGCCCGGCCACGTCGCACTAGCCGCGGCCGCCCGGACCGGTCGACCCTGTCCGGGCCGGCCGTTGCTGGTCTGGCGACCGCGCTCTCACGCGCGGCCGCAGGCCGCCCTTTGACGCGTTCGGCTGCTATTCGCCGCGCTCGGCGCGCGGCGGCGCCTCACGCTGGGCGGCGCTACCAGCCCAGGACCTTCGCGAATATCAGCGGCGCCACGATCGTGGCGTCCGACTCGATGATGAACTTGGGCGTGTCGACGCCCAGCTTGCCCCACGTGATCTTCTCGTTGGGCACGGCGCCGGAATATGAGCCGTAGCTGGTCGTCGAGTCGCTGATCTGGCAGAAGTAGCCCCACAGCGGCACGTCGGTGCGCCCGAGATCCTGGTGCAGCATCGGGACCACGCAGATCGGGAAGTCCCCGGCGATGCCGCCGCCGATCTGGAAGAACCCGATCGACTGGCGTGCGCTGGTCACCTGGTACCACTCGGCGAGCGACACCATGTACTCGATACCGGTGCGCACCGTGTGCACGTTCTTCACGTCACCGGCGATGACATGGCCGGCGAACATGTTGCCCAGCGTCGCGTCCTCCCAGCCGGGCACGAACATCGGCAGGTTGCGCTCCATCGCCGCGATCAGCCAGCTGTCCTTGGGATCGATCTCGTAGGACTTGGTCAGCTTGCCGCTCTTCAGCACGCGATAGAGGAACTCGTGCGGGAAGTAGCGCTCGCCCGTGCGGTCGGCGGCGACCCACTCCTCGAGCACCGCGGTCTCGATCCGCCGCATCGCCTCGTGCTCGGGGATGCAGGTATCGGTGACGCGGTTCATGTGCCGCTTGAGCAGCGCCTGCTCGTCGGCGGGCGTCAGATCACGGTAGTTGGGGATGCGCTCGTAGTGCGAGTGCGCCACCAGGTTGAAGACGTCCTCTTCGAGGTTGGCACCGGTGCAGCAGATCGCGTGCACCTTGCCCTGCCGGATCATCTCGGCCAGCGACACGCCGAGCTCCGCCGTGCTCATGGCGCCGGCGAGTGTGACGAACATGACGCCGCCGCGATCGAGGTGGTGCGTCCACGCCTCGGCCGCGTCCCTCACGGTGGCGGCGTTGAAGTGGCGATAGTGGCGGTCGACGAACTGCGAGATCGGTCCTGGAGCCATTGCGCGGTGTAGCATAACGGACTTGACCCTTCGGCAGGAATCGCCCGCCGCGCCGCCGCCGCGCCGCGGGCTGGCCCGACTCGCCTCGGCCCTCGCCTCCCGCAACTTCCGCCTCCTCTGGTGCGGCAACGTCCTCTCCACGTCGGGGACGTGGATGCAGAAGGTGGCGCAGAACTGGCTCGTGCTCACGATCGGCGGCTCGCCGTTCTGGCTCGGCCTGGATGCCTTCGTCGGCGAGCTGCCGATCCTGCTGCTGACGCTGGTCGGCGGCGTCATCGCCGACCGCCACGATCGGCGCTGGCTGCTGATCGGGTCGCAGCTGGTCCAGGCGGCGTCCGCCTTCGCCCTCGCCGCGCTGGTGTTCCGCGGCGCCGATCACGTCCCCATCTACGCGGTGCTGGCGCTGTCGTTCTGCACCGGCATCGCCCAGGCCTTCGGCGGCCCGGCCTACCAATCGCTGCTGCCGGCGCTGGTACCGCGCGACGATCTGCCGAACGCGATCGCCCTCAACTCGATCCAGTTCAACCTGTCGCGGATCCTCGGCCCGCTCGTCGCCAGCGTCACGCTGGCCGCCGCTGGCCTGACCATCTGCTTCCTGCTCAACGGGCTGTCGTTCTTCATCGTGGTCGCCGCGCTGCTGCTGCTGCGGCTCGATCGCGCCGTCCCCAACGTGCGCCGGTCGCTCGCTGACGAGATGCGCACCGGCCTCTCCTACGTGCGCGATCGGCCGGCACTGGTCGAGCTCACCGCGCTCGGCTTCCTGATGACGTTCCTCGCCTTTCCCCTGCAGACGCTCCTGCCGGTGATGGCCAAGGACGTCTTCCACCAGGGCATCGACGGCTACAGCCACCTCATGATCTGCTCGGGCAGCGGTGCCGTGCTCGGCGCCGGCATCGTGGCGTGGCGCGGGCGCGCCCCACACATGGGCCGCCATGCGCTCGTGCTCGGCATGCTGGTCGGTCTGCTGCTGATCGCGTTCGCGTCGGCGCGAACGCTGGCGGTGGCCTATCCGCTGCTGCTCGTCACCAGCGTGGCCTTGATCATCGTGACCTCGACGGCGATCTCGCTGGCCCAGCTCGCGGCGCCGGACGAGATGCGCGGCCGGGTGATGAGCATTTTCATGGTCGCCTTCCGCGGCGGGCTGCCGCTCGGCGGCCTGGCCATCGGCTCGCTGGCCAGCGCGACCTCGGCACCGACCGCGCTCATCGTCAGCGGCGTCGGGTTGGTGGTGGTCTCGGCCGCGTTCCTCACGTTCGGCCGCGGCGTGCGCGAGATGTAGCGCCGGGCGCGTTACGCAGGAACTTGACGAATCGCCTTCTCCAGGCGGTCCTTCTGCAGCGGCTTCTCGAGATAGTCGTCCATGCCGGCGCGGAGCGAGGAGTCGCGGCGCTCAGCCGCGTCGTGCGCGCTGACCGCGATGATCCACGGCCGCGGCGCGCCGGGCTCGAGACGGATCGCGCGCGTCGCCTCGATGCCGTCGAGGCCTGGCATCTCCAGATCCATCAGGATCACGTCGTCGAGGCCGCGACGCCATGCCTCGACGACGCTGGGGCCGTCGGCCACGGTCCGCACCCGGTGGCCGAGCCGCTCGAGCAGGCGCTGGGCGATCTGGCGGTTGACGGGATCGTCGTCGGCGACGAGGATCTGCAACGGTCGCGTCCGCACCGCTGTCGGCGCCAGCTCCGCGGCGCGCACTTCGGGCGGCGGCGCGCTGTGCAGCGGCACCTCCAGCGAGAACGTCGCGCCTTCCCCGGGCACGCTCGCGCCGCGCACCCAGCCGCCCATCAGGTCGGCGAGGCGGGTGCTGATCGCGAGACCGAGCCCGGTGCCGCCGTAGCGGCGCGTCATCGACGCGTCGCCGAGCTCGAACGGCTGGAAGATCTGGGCCATCCGATCGGCCTCGATGCCAATGCCGGTGTCGGTCACGTCGACCCGCAGCATCGGGACGGCGCGGCCGCCGTAGGCGACGAACGCCCGCAGCCTGACCTCGCCGACGGCCGTGAACTTGACCGCGTTGCTGAGCAGGTTCTCGATCACCTGCGCCAGCCGCGAGCCGTCGCCGAGCAGCCAGGCCGGGATGTCGTCGGCAACCGCAGCGTGGACCCGCACCGGACGATCGCCGACGGTGGCGCGCGCGGTCTCGACGGCGGCCGCGACGAGCGGCCGGATGGTGAACGGCGCCGCTTCGATCGTGAGGCGGCCAGACTCGATCTTGGACAGATCGAGGATGTTGTTGATGACGCCGAGCAGGCGCCGGCCGCTCGACAGCACCGTTTGCGCGAGCTCCTGCTGCTGCGCGTCGAGCGGCGTCTCCACCAGCAGCTCGGCGAGGCCGATGACGCCACTCATCGGCGTGCGGATCTCGTGGCTCATGTTGGCCAGGAACTCGCCCTTGGCCCGCGTCGCGTGCTCGGCCCGGGCGGTGGCGTCGGCCAGCGCCGCGGTGCGTTCGCGGACACGTGCCTCGAGACCGGCCAGCGTCTCACCCAGCGCCGCGTGCGCCGCCTCGCGATCGGCGACCGCCTGGCGCAGATGGCTGTCGCGGTCGCGCAGGCGCGCCACCATCGCCTCGAGGTCGCGCTGCAGCGCCTGCACTTCGACGGCGGCGCTGGCGTCGACCGGCCGCGGCGATGCCAGCAGGCCGCGCGAGCTGATCTCGTGCGTCTCGGCGACGAGCTGCTCGAGCGGCCAGGTCACGCGGCGCGCCGCCAGCCGCGCGAACGGCAGGGCGATGAGCAGGCTGCACAGCACCCATGCCGCGGTGACGCCGTAGAAGCGCGTGACCGGCCGATCGACGCGCGCCACTGAGCGGCGGACGAAGATGCGCCAGCCGTCCGCCGACAAGTCGTGGCGCGCGGTCAGGTAGCGGCCGCCGCCATGCGTCTCGGCGCCCGAGACGAGATAGTCACCGGTGCCAGCCTGAAGCGTCGACTGCACCCAGGTCGTCCCACCGACATGGGCCAGGATGCCGGGCGCACCAACACCGGCTGCGCCGATGACCATGCCGCGATTGTCGGTCACCATCAGCGTGGTGCCCTGCAGATCGACCAGGTCGCCGGCGATGCGGCCGACCCTCGAGAGGTTCAATGAACTCTTGATGATGCCGTCGCGGACGCCGGCCGGCGTGACCACCGGCGCGCTCACCACGACCTCGGGTACGGTGCGATCGAAACCGTTGCCCAGGAAAACGTTGGAGCGGAAGTTCTGCCCCGTCTGCATCGGGACGGTGAAGAAGTCCTTCGAGGAGGACGAGCCGGTGACGTGGAACGGCTGGGCGCCACCGCCGTGCAGGATCGTCGAGCCGACGCGCGCCTCGCCGGCGCCGTCGAGCAGCACGACCTTGTCGAAGTCGCCGTAGACGCGGTGCGCCGCCACCAGCATGCGCTCGGCCCCGGCGTTGCCGACCGGCGCCGCACCGACACGCAGCGCCAGCGACGACGTCGCCAGCTCGTGCGCCCGCAGGTACTCGTCGACGCGGCTGCCGATGATGGCGGCGCGCTCGACCAGCTCGCGCCGCGTGTCCTGCTCCTCGCCCGAGGCGACGACGCGGCCGAGCGCCAGGCCGAGGACGATCACGGGGCAGACCGCGAGCGGGATGACGCTATCGAAGATCTGCGCCCGGAGCGGCATCGGAACCTCGTGCTCGCGTCCGAGCCAGGTCCGCGCCAGCGGCCAGGCCGCGAGGACCTGGACCAGCAGCGCCTGGGCGACGCCGTTCAGTGCCTGCTGCAGCGCGCCCGCCGTCGCTTCGCCGGCGTCGGCCTGGAGCACGCCGGCGCTCCAGCCATAGAGGAGCGGCACGCCGACCGCGATCCAGAAGCCGGCCGCGGCCAGCGCGATGCCGAAGCGCTGCCGGACGAGGCTGCCGACGGCGGCGGCTTCGAGCACCGCCACGAACATCAGCGTCGGGTGTCCGAGCTGCCAGCAGACGAGGCCGGTCGAGATCGTCGCCGCCAGGGCCGCCCACGCCGGGCCGACGGTGATCGCCAGGCACAGGACGATGACGACGTCGAGGCGCATCGGCAGGCCGGAGGCGAGCGTCGGTGCGCCGAGATTCGCGATCAGGCCGAGCAGGCCGACCGCCACCGCCAGGGCCAGCTGGCGCGACGGCGCGCCGCGGCTGAGACGCGTCGTCACGTCAGGTGACATCGGCGTTGGTCCTCGGGATGCGCTCGAGCGCGGCGGTCAGTTCCTTCAGCAGGACGGGCTTGCTCAGGAAGTTGTTCATGCCGGCGGCCAGGCACTGCTGGCGATCCTCCTCGAGCGCGTGCGCGGTCAGCGCGATGATCCACGGCGACGTGCCGGCGCGGGCCTTGATGCGGCGCGTCGCCTCGAGGCCGTCGAGCTCGGGCATCTGCACGTCCATGAAGATGACGTCGTAGGCCTGGCGCTCGACCGCCTCCACTGCCAGGCGGCCGTTGTCGACGACGTCGGCCTTGTAGCCGAGGCGCTGCAGCATGCGCGACGCCACCCGCTGGTTCACTGGATTGTCTTCGGCGATGAGCAGGCGCAGGTTGCCGGCCGGCTGCTGCGCCGGCGTGGCGGGGCGGGCCGGCGTCGCCGGCACCGCCGGCGCCTCGGCGGCGATCAACGGCAGCTCGAGGCTGAAGGTCGAACCGGCTCCCGCCTCGCTGTCGCCCCACAGCCGGCCGTCCATCAGCTCGACGAGCCGTTTGCTGATGGCCAGGCCGAGGCCGGTCCCGCCGAAGCGGCGCGACATCGACGCGTCGCCCTGCTCGAACGGCTGGAACAGCCGCGACAGCCGGTCGCGCTCGATGCCGATGCCGGTGTCGCGCACCTCGATCCGGATCGCGGCGGGTGCGGTCGGGGTCGGGGCGACCAGCTGCGTCGACAGCGTGACGCGGCCGATCTCGGTGAACTTGACCGCGTTGCTCAGGAGGTTGACGAGGACCTGGCCGAGGCGCAGGCGATCGCCGACGACGTGGGTCGGGATCGTCGGGTCGGCGTCGAGGTCGAGCGCCAGGCTCTTGGCCGACGCCGCTGGCGACACCACCTTCATCGCCTGCGACAGCACGCTGGCGAGCGCGAACGGCGACTTGTCGAGGACGAGCTGGCCCGACTCGATGGTCGACAGGTCGAGGATGTCGTTGATGATCGCCAGCAGGATCTGGCCGCTCGATCGGATGGTCTCGGTGACCTCGCGCTGCGCGGCGTCGAGCGGCGTCGCCGAGAGGAGCTCCGCCATCCCGATCACGCCGTTCATCGGCGTGCGGATCTCGTGGCTCATGTTGGCCAGGAACTGGCTCTTGGCCCGGCTGGCGGCCTCGGCCCGCGCCGTCGCGCCGGCGAGCGCGGCGGTGCGGTCGCGGACCCGCTCGTCGAGCTCGGCGAGCGTCGCCGCGAGCGCGGCGTTGGCCCGCTCGCGATCGTCGAGCACCGAGCGAACCTCGACGTGGCTGTCGTGCAGCCGCGCCACCATCGCCTCGAAGCCCCGCTCGAGCGCGCGTACTTCGGAGGGCGCGCCGGCATCGGCGGGCAGCGCCAGACCGCGCTCCTCGCCCGACACCGCGCGGGTGGCGACGACGAGCTGTTCGAGGGGACCGGTCACGCGCGCCGCGGTCAGCCGCACGAGCGGGATGGCCACGACCAGCGTGAGCAGCCCCAAACCGGCGGTCAGGGCGTAGAGGCGGGCCACCGGCTCGTGCACGTCCTTGGCCGGCACGTGGGCGTGGATCGTCCAGCCGAGGCGATCGAGGGTGGCGCGCGCGCTGAGCACGCGGGCCGCCGTCGTACCAGGCTCCGCCGCGTCGGCCCAGGCGTGCTCGTCGAACAGCGCCAGCGACGCCGGCTGGCGCGGACCGGCGCCGACGAGCACTCTGCCGGCGCGGTCCGTGACCACGGCGGTCGTGGTCGGACGGTTCACGACGCCGCCGACCGCGGCGCTCACCGCCGACAGATCGAGCGCGCCGATCAGGACCCCGACCACCTGGCCCGCGCCCGAGAGCACCGGCACGCTCAACGCGACGATCGGATCGTGCGCGAGCTGCGGATCGACGACCACTCCCGAGAGTTGCGGCAGGCGGCTGCGCACCGCCTCGGCGACGAAGCGCGCGGCCACGACCGGCGGACCGCTCGAGCCCCGCGCCAGCGCGGCGCGCGGGTTGTCGGGATCGTCGTCGCCGGCGGCCGGCGTCCGCGACGCCTCCGTCGAGCGGCTTTGGAGGGACGGCGGGGCCAGCGTGACCTCGCTGGCGAGCACGCGACCGTCGGGATCGGTCAGCACCAGGCTGGTGAAGCGCGGCCGGAGCCGATGCTCCTGCGTCAGCGCGAGCGCGCCCCGCGCCGCGAGCGGCCGATCGGGAGCGTCCTCGGCGAGGCGTGAGGCGACGGCCCGCAGCGCCGCTTGCTGCTCCGCGACGATGTCGCCGACGCGATGGCCGACCAGGCGGGCGCGTTCGGCCAGTTCGGCGGTGGCGGCGCGTTCGGCGGCGCGCGCGAACAGGCCGCCCAGGCCGAGCCCGAGCACCGCCAGCGGGATGGCGGCGAGCGGCACGAGCTGGTGGAAGAGCTGTGTCCGCAGCGGCTTCGGATCGCGCTGGCCGGTCCGGGAGCGCAGCCGCTGGATCGGCCCGGGCAGCCCGGCCAGCAGCTCGGCCAGCACCACGTTCAGGAGCCCCGACAGCGACTGCCCTGCCGCGGCCAGGGTGATCTCGGTGGTGTCGTGCCCGAGCAGCCGGCCGACGCCGACGATCAGCACGGGGATGCCGACGACGATCCAATAGCCCAGACCGGCAAGGACGGGGACCCAGCCGCGCCGCGCCAGGAGGGCGACGGTCAGCGCTTCGGAGACCGCCAGCAGGGCCACCAGTGGCGACTGGGTCTCCCAGGCGGTCCGGCAGGTCGCGACGAAGCCGGTGAGCGCGCCCCACCAGGGCCCGGCGGTGAGTCCCACGAAGATCGACAGCGTGCCGTCCAACCGAAGGGGGTTGCCCTCGGACAGCTCGATGCCCGCAGCCAGCAGACGGTCCCCTAGCACGCCGGCCAGGAGGCTGAGGGCCAGGAAGCGGACGAACGTCCGGCGGCGAACGGAGAGGTCTCCGGCCGCGGCTGAAGGAGACGGGGACGTCATGAGTGGGCCAACGGGAACCTGGAGCCTCCGCTACGAAGAATCGGAAGCCGTGCGCAGTTCTTCAATCGGCCCGTCCGGGGCGCGATTCTGCCCGCTTCTGCGGCCGATTCCGGAGCGCCGGGTTCCACGTCGGTTTGACCCCTTCCGGGGAACTCGTTATGGTTCCCCCGCCGATGATCGTCCGCCATGCCGAGGGCCGTCTGCTCTGTTTGACTCAGCCGGACCACGCGGCCCTGGCCGGCCGCCTGGCCGAGGCCTGGGCGGCGGACGGCGTCCCCAATCGCCCCACCCGAGACCGCCTGATCGACGCCGTGCGGCAGCACGACATCGGCTGGACCGCCGAGGATCGCGCGCTCCGGTTCGACTCCGGCTCGCACGGCCCGCATGGCTTCGTCACGGTTCCGATCGACGTCCGCCAGGGCGCCTTCCTCGGCGCCGTCGAGGAGCTGGCTCCCGTCGACCCTTACGTCGCCGCCCTGGTCGCCCAGCACGGCTTGACTGTTTATCGGCGGTTCCAGCGCGATCCCGCGTGGTCGGCGTTCTTTCCGGCGCTCGAACGCCGGCGCGACGACCTTTCCGCCCCGCTGCTGGCGGGCGCCAGCGCCGCGCCGATGTCGTTTCTCCAGGATTACACCGTCCTCGGCCTATGCGACCTCTTCTCGCTGGTGTTCTGCAACGGCTGGCGGGAACCGCACCTCATGGAGGGCTACGAGGTGGTGCTCGAAGGGGACCGCCTGGTGGTCACGCCGGATCCGTTCGGCGGGGTCTCGGTCGAGCTGGACGTCGCGGCCCGGGCCCTGGCGCTGCGGCCGTACTGGAGCCAGGAGGACCTCGACACAGCGTGGGCCGAGGCCGAGCCCATCCGCCTGACCGGCCGCGCGATCGGGGCGCGCCCGGCGTCATGAGCCGCATCCTCGTCGTCGAGGACGACGCCGACATCGCCAGCCTGATCGTCCACTATCTCGCCCCCGCCGGGCACGAATCGGAGGTGGTGGCCAACGGCAGCGACGCCCTCGCCGCCGCACGCCGGCGCCCGCCCGACCTCGTGATCCTGGATCGGATGCTGCCCGGACTCGACGGCCTCGAGATCTGCCGCGCCCTGCGCGCCGACGCGGGGCTGGGCGCGGTGCCGATCCTGATGCTGACGGCGCGGGCCGAGGAGGTCGATCGCATCGCCGGCTTCGAGATCGGCGCCGACGACTACGTCACCAAGCCGTTCAGCCCGAAGGAGCTGGTCGCCCGTATCGGCGCGCTGCTCCGCCGCGTCCGCCGCGGCCCGGTCGACGAACGCGTGCTGCGCTACGGCCCGCTCGTCGTCGACGTCGACCGCCACGTCGTCACCGACGGCGAGCGCGAGGTCCGGCTCACGGCCAAGGAATACCTGCTGCTCCGCTATTTCCTCGAGCACCGCGGCCGCGTGCTGTCGCGCGACCTGCTCCTCACGGACGTGTGGGGCTATCAATACACCGGCGGCACGCGCACGGTGGACGTCCACGTGCGGCGGCTGCGCGAAAAACTGCCCGTCCTCGTCCACGCCGTCGAAACGATCAAGCAGTTCGGTTACAAGCTGAAGGCGGAAGGCGCCGACGGCGACTCCGCGTAGTCGCAGCGGCGCCGACACACCGGCGTTACGCGGCCGCCACATCCTTCGACCATGCGTGTTCGCACCGAGTTGATGCTCAGCGGTCTCGTCGCCGCAGCCGCCGCCCTGGCCGCGGCAGCCGTGGCGCTGCGCGCCCTCGACGGCGCACCGCGCGGCGTCGCGGTGGCGATCGCGGTCGTCGCCGGGCTCGTCGCCGGGCTCGGGCTGGGGGCGGCGGCCGCTGCGACCGCGATCAGCCGGCTGGACCGCCTGCGCTCGACCGCGGCGGCCTACGCCCAGGGTGACTACTCGCGGCGCCTGCGCAACGACTCGGACGAGCTCGGCGATGTCCTGCGTCCCCTCGACGACGCCTTCCAGGCCCTCGCCGGCCGGCTGGCGGCGCTGACCCGCGATCGGGCCCGGATGGAAGCCATCCTGTCGGGCATGGTGGAGGGTGTGCTGGTGATGGACGAGCAGGGCGTCGTCCAGCTCGCCAACGAGGCGGCGCGACGGACCCTCCGGGTCCGCGACGATCCGGTGGGCCGCCGCTATGTCGAACTCGTCCGTCATCCGGACATCGAGGCGCAGATCAGCCGGGCGCTGCGCGGCGAGCCGACCGACGCCCAGGAGCTGACCATCGCGCAGGATCCGGCGCAGACGATCATGGCCCAGGCGACGCGCGTCTCGGGCGAGGGCTCGCAGGGCGTGGTGCTCGTGCTCCACGACATTACCGGCCTGCGCCGCGCCGACCGCATCCGCCGCGATTTCGTCGCCAACGTGTCGCACGAGCTGCGCACGCCGCTCACCGCCATCCGCGGCTACGTGGAGGCGCTGCTCGACCTGGTTCCGGCCGACGCCGAATCACGCCGCTTCCTCGACATCATCGCCCGCCACTCGAGTCGCATGGAGGGCCTGGTCAAGGACCTGCTCCGCCTGACGCGGCTCGAGGCCGGCCAGGAGCCGCTCGATCGCGTGGCCTGCGCCCCGGCCCAGCTCTTCGACGGCGTGGTGCACGATCTCGAGCCGCTGCTGGCGCGCCGCCACCAGCAGGTGACGACCGCCATCGCGCCGGACGCCGCGTCGCTCGTCGGCGATCCGGCCAAGCTGCACGACGTCCTGCGTAACCTGATCGAGAACGCCGCCAACTACGCCCCCGAGCGGACCACGATCGCCCTGTCGGCGCAGCGTGACGGCGACCATGTGGCGCTGATCGTGGAGGACGAAGGCCCCGGCATTCCCGAAACCGATCGCCGGCGCGTCTTCGAGCGCTTCTATCGCGTCGACAAGGCGCGCTCGCGCGAGACCGGCGGCACCGGGCTCGGCCTGTCGATCGTCAAGCACCTGGTCGGTCTCCACGGCGGCGACGTCAGCGTCGAGAACCGGCCGGCGGGCGGGGCGCGGTTCATCGTGAGGATTCCGACATGACCTGGCTGCTGATCGCGATCGGCGGCGCGCTCGGATCGGTCGCGCGCTACGGGGTCGCGCATGCCGCCGGCCTGTGGCTGCCGACGTCGTTCCCGTTCGGCACGTTTCTCGTCAACGCCGTCGGCTGCGCGATCTTCGGGTTGATCGCCGGCTTCGGCGAGCGCAGCGGGGTGCTGACCCCGGCGCTGCGCGCGTTCTGCCTCGCCGGCGTGCTCGGTGGCTTCACCACGTTCTCGTCGTACTCCTACGATTCCTTCGTCCTCGCGCGCGGCGGTGCCTGGGCCCTCGCGCTCGCCAACGCGATCGGCCAGGTGATCGTCGGCTTCGCCGCCGTGGCCGCAGGCTGGTGGCTCGCGCGCGGTCCGGGCTAGGAGGCTGCTGCACGGCTCCGGGCCCGCGCTGCCGGGCCGCGACGGGCGGGTATGATGTGGCCCGCCCATGTTGAATCCCGACCGGTATTTCGACCCGAATCCAGCCGTGCGCGACCTCGCGCGCGAGCTCTACGGCCGCGCCGCCGGCTTGCCGCTCGTCTGTCCGCACGGCCACGTCGACCCGCGCATCCTGGCCGAGAACACGCCGTTCCCCGACCCTGCCGGACTGCTCGTCATCCCCGATCACTACGTCACCCGGATGCTCTATTCGCAAGGCGTGCCGCTCGAGGCGCTGGGCGTCCCGTCGCTCGACGGCACGCCGGTCGAGACCGACTCGCGGCGCATCTGGCGGCGCTTCGCCGAGCACATGCCGTGCTTCCGCGGCACGCCCAGCGGCTGCTGGCTGAAGCACGAGCTCGCCGACGTGTTCGGGATCGACGAACCCCTCGGCGCGGGCAACGCCGACGCGATCTACGACCGCATCGACGCGCAGCTCCGCACCGACGCGTTCAGGCCGCGCGCCCTGTTCGAGCGCTTCCACATCGAGGTGCTCTGCACCACCGACTCCGCGACCGATTCGCTGACCTGGCATCAGCAGATCCGCGACTCCGGCTGGTCCGGCGTAGTCCGGCCGACATTCCGGCCGGATCTCGCCATCAACTTCCTGCATCCCGACTGGCCGGCCGAGATGGAGCGCCTGGGCGTGCTGACCGGCCGCACCATCGGCGACTACCGCACCTACATCCTGGCGCTCGAGGCGCGGCGCAGCTTCTTCCGCGGCATGGGGGCGACGGCCACCGATCATGCGGCCCTGACGCCCTACACGGCGCGGCTCTCGGATCACGACGCCTCGGCGATCTTCCGCCGCGCCCGCGCCGGCGAGGCCACGCCGGCCGATCTCATCGCGTTCACCGGGCACATGCTGATGGAGATGGCGCGGATGAGCGTCGAGGACGGGCTGGTGATGCAGCTCCATCCCGGCTCGCTGCGCAACCACAACGCGACGGTCGCGGCGCGCTTCGGCCCCGACCGCGGCTGCGACATCCCGGTGGCGACCGAGTACAGCCGCAACCTGCAGCCGCTGCTCAACGCCTACGGCAACGATACGCGGTTCCGGATGGTCCTCTTCACGCTCGATGAGGCGACCTATGCGCGCGAGCTGGCGCCGCTCGCCGGCCACTACCCGGCGCTGCGCCTCGGCCCGCCGTGGTGGTTCCACGACAGCATCGAGGGCATGGAGCGCTTCCGCCATGCCGTGACCGAGACCGCCGGTTTCTGCAACACCGCCGGCTTCAACGACGACACCCGCGCGTTCCCGTCGATCCCGGCCCGCCACGACCTGTGCCGGCGCGTCGACGCCAACTTCCTCGCCGGCCTGGTCGCTCGGCACGTGCTCGACGTCGAGGAGGCGCGGGATCTGATCGTCGATCTGAGCTACGGTCTGGCCAAGTCCACCTACCGGCTGCCCTGACTGGCCGGGGTCTAGTCCCAGGCCAGGGACGCGCCCGTCTGGTACTCGGTGACCCGGGTTTCGAAGAAGTTCTTCTCCTTCGAGAGGTCGGTCGCCTGCGACATCCACGGGAACGGGTTGTCGCGCAGGTAGCGCTTGGGCAGGCCGAGCCGCTCGAGCCGGCGATCGGCGACGTACTCGACGTAGGCGGCGAACTGCGCCGCGTTGAGGCCGAGGACGCCGTCGGGGCAGGCCTCGTAGGCATAGGCCTGTTCGAGGCCGACCGCGCGCTCGACCAGCGCCTGGATCTCGGCCTTGAACTCCGCCGTCCAGACGCCGGGGTTCTCCTGCCCGATGGTGGCGATGAGATCACACCCGAAGGCGAGGTGCAGGCTCTCGTCGCGCATGATGTACTCGAACTGCTCGCCGAGGCCGACCATCTTGTTCTGGCGGCGAAGCGCCAGCATCATGGCGAAGCCGGCGTAGAAGAAGATGCCCTCCATGATCACGTAGAAGCCGACGAGATCGCGGAGGAAGCGCTGGATGTTGGCGGTGCCGGTGGTGGTGAAGCCGGGCTCGAAGACCGTGTGCGTCAGCTCGACGACGAAGGCATCCTTGGCCGCAATCGACGGGATGCGGATGTACATGTTGTAGACGTCGTCGGGGTCGAGCGAGAGCGAATCGCAGCCGTAGATGAACGTGTCGGTGTGGATGGCCTCTTCGAAGGCCTGGCGCAGCAGGTACTGCCGCGCCTCCGGGCTGGTCACGTGCTGGTAGACCGCGAGCACTATGTTGTTCGCGGTCAGCGACTCCGCCGTCGAGAAGAACCCGAGGTTGTAGAGCACCAGCCGCCGCTCGGCGTCGCTCAGGACGCGGGTCGACTTCCATTGCTCGACGTCCTTCTGCATCGAGACTTCCTCGGGCGTCCAGTTGTTGGCGATCGCCGCCTTGTAGTACTGCCGCGCCCACGGATAGCGGATCGGCAGGATCTTGTGCGGGTCGGTCTTGGCGCTGTTGATGATCATGACGGGGAGTCGGGGACTACTGGCACGCTTCGCAGTCGGGATCCTCGATCCGGCAGAGCGGCCCGGCGTCGACCGCAGAAGCCGGCCCCGGCGCCGGCGCCGGGGCGGCAACGGCAACGGCGCCCCGTGTCGCCTCGTCGCGCGTCTGCGTGAACCCGAAGCGGCCGGCGTCGAGCGTCGACTTCTCGACCTGCGACGCGGCAAGCGTGCGCAGGTAGTAGGTGGTCTTGAGGCCGAGCCGCCACGCCGCCAGATAGACCTCGCTCAGCTTGCGGCCCGACGCGCCCTTCATGAACACCGTGTGGGCCTGGCTCTGGTCGATCCACTTGCCGCGCACCGCCGTCGGCTGCAGTGCCGCGATCGGATCGATCTCGAACGTCTCGCGGTACTTCTCCTTGAGCCGATCCGGCACGCCGGCGATCATCCGCAGGTTGCCGTCGAAGTACTTGAGGTGGTCGAGCATGTCGGCGCTCCACAGCCCGAGCGCCTTGAGGTCGCGGACCAGGTGGGCGTTGACGATCGTGAACTCGCCGCTGATGTTCGCCTTGACGTAGATGTTGCGGTAGATCGGCTCGATGCAGGGATAGCAGCCGGCGATGTTGGCGATGGTCGCGGTCGGCGCGATCGCCATGGTGTTCGAGTTGCGCATCCCGTGCGCCGCGACACTGGCGTAGACCGGGGCCCAGTCGAGCCGGCGGACGCGGTTGACGTCGACCGGCGCGCCGCGCTCCGCGTCGAGCAGCGCCAGCGTATCGAACGGCAGCAGGCCGCGATCCCACTTCGAGCCGGCGTACGACGCATAGGCGCCACGCTCGGCGGCGAGCCGCGACGACGCCAGGATGGCGTGATGGGACACCACCTCCATCGTCCGGTCGGCGAGCGCGACGGCCTCGGGCGCGTCGAACGGCAGGTCGAGATCGAACAGCGCATCCTGCCAGCCCATGAGGCCGAGGCCGACCGGGCGGTGACGCAGGTTCGAGGTCCGCGCCTCCGGCGTCGGATAGAAGTTGATGTCGACCACGTTGTCGAGCATCCGCATCGCCAGCGTCACCGTCGCGCCGAGCGCTGCCTCGTCGATCCGTCCGCCGGCGATGTGGCGCGCCAGGTTGATCGACCCGAGGTTGCAGACCGCGGTTTCCTCGGCGCTCGTGTTGAGCGTGATCTCGGTGCACAGATTGGAGCTGTGGACGACGCCGGCGTGGTCCTGCGGCGAGCGCACGTTGCACGGATCCTTGAACGTGACCCACGGATGCCCGGTCTCGAAGAGCATCGTCAGCATCTTGCGCCACAGCGCGGATGCCGAAACGGTGCGGTGCAGGTACAGCTCCCCGCGCGCGGCGCGCGCTTCGGCCTCGCGATAGCGCTCGGCGAAGGCCCGGCCGTAGATCTCGTGCAGGTCGGGCACCTCGTCGGGCGAGAACAGCGTCCACGGGCCGTCCTGTTCGACCCGGGCCATGAACAGGTCGGGGATCCACACCGCCGTGTTCATGTCGTGGGTGCGGCGGCGCTCGTCGCCGGTGTTGCGGCGCAGCTCGAGGAAGTCCTCGATGTCGTAGTGCCAGGCCTCGAGATAGGCGCAGGTCGCGCCGCGGCGCTTGCCGCTGCGGTTGATCGCCATCGTCACGTCGTTGGCGACCTTGAGGAACGGGACGACGCCCTGGCTCTCGACCCGCGTGCTGGCGATGCGCGCCCCGGTGCCGCGGATGCTGGTCCAGTCGTTGCCGAGACCGCCCGACCATTTCGAGAGCTGGGCGTTGTCGCCGAGCGACTTGAAGATGTGGGCCAGGTCGTCCTGGACGGTGGTCAGATAGCAGGACGACAGCTGCGGCCGCGGCGTGCCGGCGTGGAACAGCGTCGGCGTCGACGGCACGTAGCGCAGCGTCGACATCAGGTCGTAGAAGGCGATCGCCTGTGCCGTGGGCTCCGCCTCGGCGACGGCAAGCCCCATCGCGACCCGCATCCAGAACGCCTGCGGCAGCTCCACGGTGCGCCCGTCGTCCCGCGCCAGGTAGCGGTCGGCGAGCGTCTGCACGCCAAGGTACTGGAACAGTGCGTCACGCTCGGGCCGCAGGGCCACCGCGAGCGCGGCGTGGTCGAAGGCGGACAGCCGCGCGTCGTAGAGACCGCTCGTGATCCCTCGGCGCAGCTCGATGACGAACGCCTCGCGATAGCGCGCCACCCGATCGCCCTCGGAAGGCGACGTCCGCGTGACCTCGCGAAACAACGCGTCGAGCTGCAGCCGCGCCGCCGCGACGCTGTAAGCCGGATCGCGCTCGATGAAGGCCGCCGCGGCGAGCACCAGCGCGCGCTCGACCTGGGTCGTGGCGATGCCGTCGAAGATCGTCCGCAGCGCTTCGCGCACGAGCGCGTCGACCGACACGTCGGGCACGAGATCGCCGAGCCGCGCCGCGACGCTGGCTTCGAGGCGCGCCGTGTCGAACGGCACCACGGCGCCGTCGCGCGTGCGCACCGTCAGCCGGCCGAGGCGGGCGCGCTCGACCGCGTCGGCCCGCTGCGCGTCGCGCTCGCGCTGCCGATCGGCGCGATAGAGGATGTAGGCCTTGGCGACCTCGTAGAGGCCCTCGCGCACGAGCGCCTTCTCGACCAGGTCCTGGACGTGCTCGACGCTCGGCGGCGCCTTGCTGAAGCGCGCGCCGGCCTCGGCAGCCACGCCGTCGACGAGGGCCTGCGTCCGCCCGGCCTCGACCGGGACACCAACGGCGCGGATCGCCTTCGCGATGGCGGCGTGGATGCGGCCGCGGTCGAAGGGAACCGTCTCCCCGGTGCGTTTGACGATGCGCAGTATGGCCACGTGCGATCTCCCCGAAGGACCT
>JANOIR010000564.1:0-4304 GCA_031407765.1 Vicinamibacteraceae bacterium | reverse complement strand
CCTTCGTCGACGCGTGGCGCCGTGCAGTGGGGAAGAGTTCGTGGCGCCGCGAAAGATTCCGCACCGCCCTCAGCGCGGGGCAGCCGGCGGCGTAGCGGCGCGTGGGGACCGGACAGCGACCTGCCCCAGCCGCGACCGGTCGATCGATTCGGCCAGCACCCGTGCCGACTCCTGGGGCGCGTGGAACCCCATCGAGTTCTCGGCTTCGATGAAGTCGAGCAGGAACTGCGCCTCACGCTGCCGCCGCCTCGGCTCGCTGAGCGCGGCGTCATCGGCGCCGGCGCCCTTTGCGGCCTTGATGTCGGCGATGAGCGCGAGCACGGCGTCCATCGCCCTGTTGCGCAGCCCGAAGGTGCGCGTCTGAATCAGCTCGACCCGGGCCTTGAGCTCTTCCTCCGACCACTTGTGGCACGTCTGGCACGCGCGGTTGATGTTGAGCAGGGGACTGCGGACGTGGTGGTCGCTGATTTTCAGCGCACCGACGCGCTCGTACGGCATGTGGCAATCGGCGCAGGCGACGCCCGACCGCGCGTGAATGCCCTGGTTCCACATCTCGAATTCGGGATGCTGTGCTTTGAGCACCTTGGCGCCGCTCTCCGCGTGAGTGAAGTCGTCGTGTGGATTCTCGTCGTAGTAGGCGAGGATGTCGTCCGCCTTGAGCCCTTTCGTCCAGGGATAGACCAGGCGCTTCTCGGGCCCCTTGAAGTAGTACTCGACGTGGCACTGGCCGCAGACGAACGCCCGCATCTCCTGGCGGGTCGCGTCGCGGTTCACGTCGTAGTCCGCCGTCCCCTGCGCCGCTTTCATGGCGCGGATGCCTTCGATGAAGCCGGGCCGGGTCACACGGAGGGCCATCGTCGATGGGTCGTGGCAGTCGATGCACGACACCGGGTGCGTGACCAGCTTGCGCGCTTCGGCGTAGGGCAGCCGGTTGAGCTGCTCGAACCCCTTGATCAGATCGCCGCCGCCGGCCCGCTTGTAGGGCAAGTAGACCGAGGCGTGGCAATGCAGGCAGGTGCCGGGCTGCTTCGCGACGTTCTGCCGCTCGGTGAACATCTGGTCGTCGAGCATGTAGGCATGGCCGCGCTCTTCGCGGAAGTCCTTGGCGAAGGCGTAGCCGGCCCACAGCGTCTTCAGCCTCGGATCTTCTTCGAGTCGCGACTGGGCGACGACGGAGCGCGGATCGGCCTGCGACGGCGTGCGCGGCGTCGCCTCGCTGCCGCCGAAACGCGTGCGGATCTGGTCGACGGTGCGGCGATAGCCGTCGTACTGCAACGGAAAGTTCTTGCCCCATACGGCGGGGTCTTCCGTGGTGTCGGTGAGCTCGACGACGCGGTAGAACGGGTTTCTGGCCTCTTGCTTGCGCTCCATGATGTTCACGAGGAGCGCCGTCACGGCGATGACTGCAAGCGCCGTGACGGCCACGACGAGCGCAAGCGTGCGAAAGGTCCATCTCGATGTCGGCGCTGGGTCAGTCACCGGTGTCCTCCGGGCATGCGGGCGGCAGGGGTCAGTGCAAGTGACCGACCGAGGCGTGGCAGCGGAGGCAGGAGAAGCGCTCGCCGCCGGCGTGCGCCGGCTCGAGCGCATCCACCATCTCGGTATGGCACTTCCGGCAGGCCCGCTCGGTCACGTCGCGATTGCGGTCGCTGATGCGGATCGGTTCGTGAAAGCCCCCGACCGTGAAATAGAACGAATGCCAGAACCCGTTGCGGGCTTTCGTCGAGTACTTGCCGACTGTCCCCGGCGGGGTGTGGCAGTCGTTGCAGACGGCGACCGCATGGTGGCTCGACTTGAGCCAGCCGTCGTACTGCTCCCGCATGACGTGACAGTTGGCGCACGCCGCCGGGTCGTTCGTGAGGTACGACGCGCCTTTCGCGTAGACGAAGGTGTAGGTACCGAGGCCGAGTACCAGTCCGAGCGGCACGCCGATCGACAACGCAAGCGTCACACGCATGGAGAGTGCGGCTAGGAATAACATAGATCCTCTCGACTCGAGAACCGAACCGAAGGTAGAGGTTCGGAGCAACGAAACGGCCGGGTGAAGATTCCCGCCCCGCGGGGAATATTCCCCAGCTCACCCTGGCCTGGGTCTCGGCGATTGCCGGACATGCCGTGTGGTGCCTCCGTGCCGCGTCTGGCACACCTGTTGCCCTGCCTTCCGCGGAGATGGGGGCCGCACTCGCGCCGACGCCGCTCGTGATCCCGTGTCGCCATTGCGGCGATCCGTGCAGCGCGCCCGTCCAGCCGTCGTCGGCGGGGGCGTTCTGCTGCAGCGGCTGTGCAGTGGTCTTCGCCTTCCTCCAGACGAGTGGGCTCGGCGCGTTCTACGTCTGCGAGATACCGCCCGGAGCGACTCAGCGGACTCCGTCCCGCCAGCTCGACGGCTTCGAGTCGCTCGATAATCCCGCAGTCGCGGCGCGCGTCGTCCGCGTCGACAGCTCTGCCCTGAGCTGCGCCGTGTTCGCCGTGCCCGGCCTGCACTGTGCCTCCTGTGTCTGGCTGCTCGAACGGCTCTGGCAGATCGACGCGCGCATCGTACGCGCCGAGGTCGACCTGCTGCGGCGGTCGGTACAGGTCTGGTTTCAGCGCGACCGGATGCCCGTCCGCCAGGTGGCGGAGCTGCTGGCGGCGGTTGGCTACCCGCCCGAGATTCCGCGTGAAGGGCTGCAGGCCGGGACGACGCCGGATCGGCGGCGGCTCTACCTCCAGCTCGGACTGGCAGGGTTCGCCTTCGGGAACGTCATGCTCTTCAGCATTCCGCGCTATGCGAACGACGCGCCGCTCGAGGCCCCCTTTCAGCAGCTCTTCGACGCACTGAATGTGCTGCTGGTCACTCCGGTGCTGCTGTACAGCGCATCGGATTACCTCCGCCGCGCCTGGCGAGCCCTCGCGATGGCGCGGCTCACCATCGACGTGCCGATCGCGCTCGGGCTGCTTGCGCTCTACGGCCGCAGCCTCGCCGACATCCTCGCAGGCCGCGGCCCCGGGTTCATGGACTCGTTCGCCGGCCTCGTGTTCTTCCTGCTGGTCGGGCGGCTGTTCCAGCAGCACGCCTTCGACCGCATCGCGTTCGATCGCACCTATCGTTCGTTTCTGCCCTTGACCGTACGCGTGCAGCGCGGCCGGGACTGGGTGCCGACGCCGATCGCGGCGCTGAGCGTCGGCGATCGCATCACGGTGCGGCCGCAGGAGGTCGTGCCGGCGGATGCCCTTCTCCTCGACACCGATGCCCGCATCGACTATGCGTTCGTCACCGGCGAGTCGATCCCGGTCGCGGTGTCACAAAGCGATCGCGTGCAGGCCGGCGGACGTGTCGTCGACAGGGCGGTCCGCCTGCTGGTGGTGGAGCCCGTCGAGCACACGCATCTCGCCCGGCTGTGGAACCACCCGGCCTTCGCGGCCGATCGGCGCCATTGGATCACGGGCGTCTCCGCGCGCTTCGGCGGTTGGTTCACGGTGGCGACGCTCGGGCTCGCGGCGGTGGGCGCCGCCGCCTGGTGGCCGGACACGTGGATGGCCGTGCAGGTTGCCTCGGCGGTGCTGATCATCGCCTGCCCGTGTGCACTGACGCTTGCCGCGCCGGTCACCCTCGGGACGGCCATGAGCCAGCTCGCGCCCCGGGGCTTGTTCCTCAAGGAGCCGGCGGTGGCGCTGGATCTCAGCCGGGTCGACACGATCGTGTTCGACAAGACGGGCACCCTGACCGGGGGCGATGCCAGCGCCTCGGCGCCCGCGGACCTGCCGGATGCCGACTGGCAGCGCGTTCGGCGACTGGCCGCGGAATCCGCCCATCCAGTCAGCCGTGCGATCGCCGGCGGGCTCGTCGCCAACACGGAAGTGGCCGGGCTGGTCGAAGTGCCGGGCCAGGGCGTGCGCGGCGTCGTCGATGGCCACGCCATCGTGCTTGGCAGCGGGTCGTTCGTCGCGACGGCGATCGGCGGCAACGCCGATCCTGCCGGGGCCGAGTCGGGCGCGGCGGTCGCGATCGACGGACGGTACCGAGGTTGGGCGCGGCTGACGGCGCCGGTCCGCGCCGGTGTGGAGCGTGCGGCGGCAGGCCTCGCCCGGTCGCACGACCTGTGGCTGCTGTCCGGCGATACCGGCGCCGATGCCGCGCGGTGGGCGGCGTCCTTCGGCACCCGCCAGCGCTTCCGGCAGTCGCCGGAAGACAAGCTGGCCTTCGTCCAGGCGCGCACGGCGGAGGGCCGTCACGTCCTGATGGTGGGGGACGGCCTGAACGATGCGGGCGCGCTCGCCGCCGCCGACGTGGGCCTCACGGTGTCCGACGACACGGCATGCCT
>JANOIR010000531.1:0-5111 GCA_031407765.1 Vicinamibacteraceae bacterium | reverse complement strand
GCAATAAGTCCCGGAGCGCGGCGCCCGGCTGGCCAGGCGCGAAGAGCGAGCTTATGGGGCATAAGTGAGCGATGAGCAACGCCGCCAGGCGGGATGCCCCGCCCGGGAGTTATGTTGCGAATTACGCGGACAGGACACTAGACCCGCTCAGCCGCCCGTCACCGTGACGCGTGCGCGGGCCGCGCGGGACGCCGGGTCAACAGCACCGCGCCAACCGCTACGGCGAGGAGCGACGCGAGGTGGGCCACGGAGAGCCCCGCCACCACGCGCTCGTTCACGCGCACGAACTCGATGGCAAAGCGCAGCGCGCCGGTCAGCAGGAAGTAGGCGCCGAGCACCCGCGCGTCCGGTGTGCCGCGCCGTCGCAGCTGCGTCAGCAGAATCGCCAGCCCGAACAGCGGGAGGGCTTCGTAGATCTGGGTCGGATGGACGGGGACGTCGGTGGGCGGCAGGCCACGGGGGAACGCGATCGCCCAGGGCAGCGTGCTCGGCCGGCCGTAGTCATCGCCGACGAGCAGACACCCGATGCGGCCGATCGCGTGGCCGACGGCCAGCGCCGGCGTGGCGGCAGACAGCACGGCGATCGGGCGCAAGCCGGCGCGGCGCATGAACCATCCGCCAGCGGCGAGCCCGTCAGCGACGCCGCCGAACCAGCTCATCCCGCCACGGGAGGTCAGCAGCGCCAGCAGGTTCTGTTCGCCGGCGTGCTCGAAGGTCCAGAGCAGCTTGGCCCCGATCAACCCGCCGATCACCCCGGCGATGCCGACGTCGACCACGGCGTCCGGCAAGCCCGATCGCCGGGCCTCGCGCCGCAGCAGCCAGAGTCCGACGAGGGAGCCGAGCGCGACCATCGCGCCGAAGCTCGTGACCTCGAACGAACCGATGCGAAAGAGGACGGGGAACATGGAGCCCTGGGGACCTCGTGCGAGGATATCCTGAGCCACGTGCAGACCATCGATCCGGTGTGCGGCATGCGGGTGGATCCGGCCAAGGCGGCCGGCACCAGCACGCACGAGGGCCAGACCTTCCACTTCTGCGGCAAGGGCTGCAAGGCCAAGTTCGACGCCGATCCGGCCCGCTACCTCGCGGCGCCCGGTTCGGAGCCGATGAGCCCGGCCGCCGCGACGCCGCTGGTGCAGGCGGAGGCCTTTCGCACGTCCGACACCCGGGGCACGCCCGACACCCGGGTCTACACCTGCCCGATGGATCCCGAGGTCCGCCAGGTCGGCCCCGGCGCCTGCCCCAAGTGCGGCATGGCCCTCGAGCCGCTCGAGGTGACGCTGGAGGACACCGCCAACCCCGAGCTCGACGACATGACGCGGCGGTTCCGGGTGGCGCTCGTGCTGACCCTCCCGATCCTCGCCTTCATGATCTCGGACATGCTGCCGGCGCAGCCGCTGCAACATGCGCTGCCGGCGGCGACGTTGACGTGGACGCAATTCGCCCTGGCGACGCCGGTCGTCCTCTGGGGCGGCTGGCCGTTCTTCGTGCGTGGGTGGACGTCGATCGTCACCCGCCACCTGAACATGTTCACGCTGATCGCCCTCGGCGTCGGCGCCGCCTACGGCTTCAGCGTCGTGGCCACGCTCGCGCCCGGCCTGTTCCCGGCGTCGTTCCGCGGCCACGGCGACCAGGTCGCGGTCTATTTCGAGCCGGCGGCGGTGATCGTCGTGCTGGTGCTCCTCGGCCAGGTGCTCGAGCTGCGGGCGCGCAGCCGCACCAGCGCCGCCATCCGGACGCTGCTCGGGCTGGCCCCGACCACTGCGCGACGCGTCGCCTCGGACGGGAGCGAGGCTGACGTGCCGCTCGCCGAGGTCCATGTCGGCAACCGCCTGCGGGTGCGGCCCGGCGAGCGCGTCCCGGTCGACGGCGTGGTCGTCGACGGCCGTAGCAGCGTCGACGAATCGATGGTGACCGGCGAGCCGATGCCCGTCGAGAAGACCGCGGCCAGCGCGGTCACCGGCGGCACCGTCAACGGGACCGGGACGTTCGTAATGGAGGCGCGCCGGGTCGGCCGAGACACGCTGCTGGCGCGCATCGTCGCGCTCGTCAGCGACGCGCAGCGATCGCGGGCGCCGATCCAGAGCCTCGCCGACACGGTGGCGGGCTGGTTCGTGCCGGCGGTGATCGCCGTCGCCGTCGTCACCTTCGCGGTCTGGGCGACGCTCGGACCCGAGCCGCGCCTCGCGCACGCGCTGGTGAACGCCGTCGCGGTGCTGATCATCGCCTGCCCGTGCGCGCTCGGCCTGGCGACGCCGATGTCGATCATGGTCGGCACCGGCCGCGGCGCCGAGCTGGGCGTGCTGCTCCGCAACGCCGAAGCGCTCGAGCGGCTCGAGCAGATCGACACGCTCGTCGTCGACAAGACCGGCACCCTCACCGAGGGCAAGCCGGCGCTGACCACGGTCGTCGCGCAGGCGGGCTTCGACGAGACCGGCCTGCTGCGGCTCGTCGCCAGCGTCGAGCGCGTGAGCGAGCATCCGCTGGCCGCGGCGATCATGCGCGGCGCGGTGGAGCGCGGCGTGACGACGGTCGAGGCCGGCGACTTCCGATCGATCACCGGCAAGGGCGTGGTCGGCGTGGTCGACGGCCGCCGCGTCGGCGTCGGCAACGCCGCGCTGCTCGCCGATCTCGGCGCCGACCCGGCAGCGCTCGCCGCGCTGACCGCGATCGCCGACGAGCGGCGCCACCAGGGCGAGACCGTGATGCTGGTCGCGGTCGACGGCCGCGCCGCCGGCGTCATCGGCGTCGCCGATCGCGTCAAGCCGACCACCGTCGAGGCGATCCGCGCGCTGCACGCCGAGGGCCTGCGTATCACGATGCTGACCGGCGACAGTCGCGTCACGGCGAACGCCGTCGCCCGCGCCGTCGGGATCGACGTGGTCGAAGCCGAGGTGCTGCCCGACCAGAAGGCAGCGGTCGTCGCCCGTCTGCAGCAGCAGGGGCGGCGCGTGGCGATGGCCGGCGATGGCATCAACGACGCGCCCGCGCTGGCCCGGGCCGACGTCGGCATCGCCATGGGCACCGGCACCGACGTCGCAATGGAGAGCGCCGGCATCACGCTGGTGCAGGGCGACCTGCGCGGCATCGTCCGCGCCCGCCGGTTGAGCCGCGCGACCATGCGCAACATCCGCCAGAACCTGTTCTTCGCCTTCGTCTACAACGTGCTGGGCGTACCGATCGCGGCCGGCGTGCTCTACCCCGCCTTCGGCCTGCTGCTCAGCCCGATGCTCGCCAGCGCGGCGATGACGTTCAGCTCCGTGTCGGTGATCGCCAACGCGCTGCGGTTGAGGCGAGCGGCGACGTGAGCGGCCGATCCACACCGTCGAGAAGGACGTTCGTCAGGCCGCCTCTCAGCGAGGCACGACGCTGAGTCTGACGCGCCCCTGGTGCTCGAAGGCCACCACCGTGTGCGCGGGCAGGGCCAGGAGGCTCGCGAAGCGGCCGGGGCCGATCGCCGCGGCCGGCTTGCCGGCCTGTCGTAGCGTAATGCCTCCCTCTCCGGTCCACGCGACGTCGACGCCGCGGCCGATCCGGGCGACGACTGGATCACGACCGGTACCGAGCGGCTGCTCGGGGCTGCTCTCCGACGCACCCACCGCGGTCGTCGAGGCGAAGATCGTCGTCTCGCGTCGCCAGACGGCATACGTCCCGGTCGCGTCGATGGCGATCGCGCCGCCGTCCATCGGGCAGGCCTCGAGCGGCCACGAGCCGGTGCCCTGCTTGACCTGCGGCATGTAGCTGGCGCCGTCGCGCGACTGGACGACGAACATGTCGCGCCGGCCATCGAGGCGGTTCCGGAACATGACGGCGACCCGCCCGTCGTCGGCGACGGCCACCGACGGGTGGCAGCACTCGCACGCGCCGTCCCGACCGGCGAAGACGAGCGACTCGTGCCACGTCATCCCGTGATCGCGTGACACCGCGGCGTAGACGCGTGTCGTGGTGTTGCGCAGGTCCAGCCAGGCGATGGCCACGACGCCCGTGGCGTTGGCCGCGAGGCCGTGCAGGCCCTCGCGGGCCGCGCCGGGCACTGTGCTGATCGCCCTCGGGCCGCTCCACGTGCGTCCCTGATCGACGGAGCGGTAGAGCACGACGTCGCCGTCTGCGCCTCCGCCCTTCGCGCCGGCGATCGCCGCGACGAGCACCGCGTCACGGGTCACCGCGATGCGGGGACCGCGGTGCGCGCCGAGCGCGAGCCTGCCGGCCCCGGGCAGCGCCACCGGCGTGGCGAGGGTCGCACCGGCGTCGGCCGACCGGGCGACGCTGATGACGTCGCCGGCGGCGAAGGTGACGTAGACGTCGCCGCCACCCGCGGCGAGATGGGGCTGAACGCCGGCAAAGCTGGCGACGGCGGCCGCGGCGATCAGGAGGGTGGGCATCCCCGCCATCCTACCGCCGCCCGCGGGCGCGCGGCGCCCCTTCTACGGAAGCAGCGCGCTGCCGAGCGAGGACGGCCGGGGCTGCGCGCCGATCCACACGTTGCGGTAGATGGCGCCGGCGATCGACGCCGACTCGTTACCGCTCCGGCCGAGCGGCGCGCCGAGGTAGGCGTAATGCGGGTTCGGCGTGTAGACGCCGTCCGGGGCCGGCATGCCGAAGTCGTAGAGCGTGCTCCCGCTGATGCCGCCTTCCTGCATCGTCAGGCGGATGTTCGGCCCCCAGGTGAATTTCCAGTGGTAGGTCGTCGACGGATTGAGCAGGAACACCGACGCCATCCGCTTGGCCGTATCGGGCTCGTAGCGTACGTCGAGATCGTCAGCGTCGCCGTAAATCACCCGCCACTGGATGGCGTTCGGCGGAAAACCCGCGGTGCCGCGGTACTGGATGTCGACGCGGTAGTCGTTGGTGATGAAGTCGGTCTGGCCTTCCTGCATCCCGAAGACCTTGGCCTTGTCGCCGGGGCCATTGGCGCGCAGGCCCTCGACGTCCATCGAGAACTCGCCGCTCGAGACCGTCTGCGGCAGCAGGTACTTGATGTGGCTCGAGAACTCGTTGAGCTGGACGCCTCTCCCCGGGACGAAGGTGACGTTGCCGACCACCTGGCCGACCGTCTCGCCGTGGATCAACGGATCGTACAGCTCGCCGGCGCGGCTGAACCCCATCAGGCG
>JANOIR010000530.1:0-13589 GCA_031407765.1 Vicinamibacteraceae bacterium | reverse complement strand
CGGGCGTTCGGCCTGCTGCCACGGCAGGCCGGACACACCCGATGACGCGCCGTCGGGCTCACTGGCTGTCGAGCGCGTCTGTCGAGGGGGCTGACTCCGTGCCCTTGGGCATGTGCCCGTCGGAACAGGGGGTAGGTTTCCGGACCTCCACCTCCAACCTCGCGCAGTCCGCGGGTGACCCGGTTCTGACGGGATAGGGCATCCTGGGTTGTGCCGATTGCTTCGATTGTGATGGAAGGTGCCCGGTGCTGCTGTGGTGACCATCTTGGCGCCCGCCGGCGGCATCGTCGACCTGCTCGCCGTGTCAGCCTCCGCGTCTTGCCCCGGCACCGTGTCGGCACCGACGATGACGGCCATGTCGAGAGCTCGGCCGACGAGGCTGGCCACCACCGGCGACCGCGCGTACGTCGCCGAAACGTCCCACATCTGCCGACCTGAAACACGAGCACAATGGCTACCTCCGAGCGTTCGACGTCCGGCCCGGTGTCGCTGCCCGAAGTGGCGCCGCCAGTCGAATTGGGTGCGACGCCCCTGGACCTCGCCGCGGACGGCGAGCGGCTCGTCGTCGCCGTCAGGCCACGGGCGGAGTCGGAGCCGGCGCGGCTGCTCCTCTTCACTATGTGGGAGCGGACACCCCGGTATAGGTCGGCGTTGGCGCTCGACGGCGAGGATGAAGGCACTGAGCCGTCACGCCTGGTCCTTGATGGCTGCGACGGGCTGCTGGTCGTCGACGTCCGCTGTGCCGGTGCCTTTGCGACGGTTCGGCTGCTCACGGCGGTGTCGGCGGCATGGCAGGTGGAGAGCGGCCCGGCCGGATGGCCCGACAGCATCTGGAGCGACCAGGCGCTCTACATGGTCGTGCGCAGCCGCGATGGCGGCATTGGTTTGTGCGTGGCGCCGGATCCGTTCGAGGCCGAGTCGGCCGTCGACGAACGGGCCGCCCGCGCGGCAGCGGTCCTCGGCATCACGCAACGGCCTCGATGGTGATTCCATGCCGCCGTCGCTGGATGCGGGAGTAGCAAGCACCGGCAGTCGTAGTCCGAACGTAGTCCAATACGGCCCTGACACGAGGCAAAACGCGGGAGCTGGACGGTTCTGGTCCCCAAAACAACCCGAAAGATTGCTTGGATCATGAACATCATGCTGGCTCCCAGACGCCGTGATCGGCGACGAAACGATAGCGACCCTCGCAACCGCCGCGGGCGACGCGGGCAATAGCGTCGATCGCGGCGTCGATCTCCGCACGTGTGTTGTAGGCGCCGAAGCTGATTCGCACCAGGCCAGGACGCTCGCCAGTCGCGCTACGGACGCCTGTTCGCGCCTCCTCGGCAAGGCCGAGCAATCGCGCCACGTAAGGCTGCGCACAGAAGCAGCCGCTGCGCACGCCGATGCCATGCTCGTAGCCGAGCACCGCCGCGACGAGGCCGTGCGGCACGCCCTCGACGGTGAATGGAATCACCCCCACGCGATCGACTGTGGCCGATGACGAGGCCGCGCCGAACACGCGCACGCCGCGCACCGCACCCAGCCGCTCGAGCGCGTACGCCGTCAGCCCGGCTTCATGCCGCCCGATCGCTGCCATGACGCCGGAGGTCAGCGCCCGCGCCGCCGCGGCCATGGCCACGGCGCCGACGACGTTCGGGCTTCCGGCTTCTTCGCGGTCGGGCAACCCGGCCCACGTGACGTCGGTCGCGGTCACGACGTCGACCGTGCCGCCGCCGCGATACTCGGGCGCCCCCGTGAACACTGCGCGAGGTCCAACCAGCGCGCCGGTCCCAAACGGCGCATACATCTTGTGGGCGGAGAACGCCACGAAGTCGAGATGCTCCGGATCGGTTGACGCGCGCACGTCGATAGGACGATGAGGGGCGAGCTGCGCGGCGTCGACGAGAATCCTCGCTCCCACCGCATGCGCCTTCCGTGCGAGCCGATGGATCGGCGAGACGAACCCGGTGACGTTCGAGGCGCCCGTCACGGTGAGGAGCGCCACGCGGCGGCCGTGACGCGCGAGCAGGCAATCGATGTCGGCTTCGTCGAGCTGCCCGTCGGCGAGGACTCCCGCGCGCACGATCTCGGCGCGTCCCCGCCACGGCAGATCGTTCGAATGATGCTCCATCGCCGTCGTCAGCACGATCGCATCGGCCGGCAGCGGGAAGCGGAACGCCAGCTTGTTGATCGCCTCGGTGGTGTTCTTCCCGAAGATGACGGTCTGGGTCGACGGGTCCGCCCCGACGAATCGGGCGATCGTCTCGTGCGCTTCGTCCCAGGCGGCCGTGCTGACGCGCGATTTGTAGCCCGTGCCGCGATGGACGCTGGCGTAGAACGGCAGGAAGCGCTCCATCGCATCGAGCACATCCCGCAGCGGCGGGGTCGTGGCGGCGTTGTCGAGATTGATGTAGGGCGCGACGCGCCCATCGACCAGCGGCGCCGGCGCATCCAGCCCGACCATACGCGCTCGCCAGTTGAATGCCGTCGCCATGCTAGGGATCGCGACAACGCGCCGGAAAAGTGGACACTGCGCCGCGGCGGGATTCCTCGTTCGAACGTCGTATCGATCTCGTTGAGGAGATCACATGCCTTCTCCAGGTCCTGTCACCGAACAGCTGTCACGCTGGCGCGCCGGCGATCCAGGGGCGCTCGAGCCGCTTCTCCCGCTGGTCTACGAGGAGCTGCGGCGCGTCGCGCGCCGGCAACTACGCCGCGAGACGCCAGGCCACACGCTCTCGCCCACCGGGCTCGTCCACGAGGCCTATCTGCGGCTGCTGCGACAGCATCAGATCGCCGCGGGCGATCGCGAGGAGTTCCTCGGCATCGCGGCGCACACGATGCGCCGTGTCCTCGTCGACCACGCGCGCGGTCGCACCCGACTCAAGCGTGGCGGGCGCGAGACGCCGGTACCGCTCGACGAGCGCTGCGACCCGCCGCTCCTCACCGATCTCGAGGCCGAAGAGGTGCTGGCCGTCGATGTCGCACTCGACCGTCTCGAGCAGCTCGACACTCGCGCGCGCCGCGTGGTCGAGCATCGCGTGTTCGCCGGCCGTACGCTCGAGGAAACGGCAGAGGCGCTGGGCATCTCCGCGCGATCGGTACAGCGGACGTGGGCGACGGCGCGCGCCTGGCTGCGCCGGGAGATTGGCAGGCCCGTCGAAGCGGGAGCCAGCTAGCTGGCTGGCGATTGGGCTGCCGGCCGTGGCCTAAGTGGTTGGATCCTGACGAAACACCGTGTCTGAGAACTCTGTAGTGTGGGCGCGGCTCGAGGAGCTCTTCGAGCAGGCGGCGGTCCTGCCGCCAGGTGCGCGGACGGCCTTCCTGGCCGGGATCGGCGAGACCGATCGGGCCCTTCGGCTCGAGCTCGACAGCCTGCTCGCAGTCGAGGCCCGCGCCTGTGCCCTCGACGTCGAGCGCTTCATCGTCGAGGCGCGATCGTCGGGCGACGTGCAGAGCGAAGCCGGCCCGCCTGACTCAGACGCAGAGACCGCCGACAGGCGACTCGGCACGTGTCTGGGCTCGTGGCGACTGGTCGGTGTGCTCGGCCGTGGCGGGATGGGCACGGTCTATCGCGTCGAACGCGCCGATGGCCTTTATCAGCAACAGGCCGCGCTCAAGCTGGCGCGATCGAGCCCGCTCGACAGCCTCGGCATGGAGCGCTTCCGCACCGAGCGGCAGGTGCTCGCGCGGCTTCGGCATCCCAACATCGCCGGCCTGCTCGATGGCGGGTTCGCCCCGGACGGCACGCCGTATCTCGTGATGGAACTGGTCGACGGTGTTCCGATCACGACCTGGTGCGAAACGGCGCATCTGACGATCGACGCGCGGCTGCGGCTCGTGCGCGTGGTCTGCGACGCCGTGCAACACGCCCACCGCGCGCTCGTCGTCCATCGCGATCTGAAGCCAGTCAACATCTTCGTCACGACCTCCGGCGAGGTGAAGCTCCTCGACTTCGGCATCGCCAAGCTGCTCGACCCATCGGCGTGGAACCTCGAGCAGCCGGCCACCGTGGCCGGCATGCGGCTGCTCACGCCCGAATATGCAGCGCCCGAGCAGCGACACGATGGCGACATCACCGCGGCGACCGACGTGTACTCGCTCGGCGTCGTGCTCTACGAGCTGCTCGCGGGCGTGCGGCCTGGGTCACCGCCGGCGCCCCCGAGCGAGGCGCTACAGGCCCGGCGCGCAGACGCGGCGACCGCGCGCCGCGTCCGTGGCGATCTGGATCGCATTGTGCTGACCGCGCTGCGCGAGGAGCCAGAGCGACGGTACGTCTCGGCCGGGCAGCTCGGCGAAGAGATCGGACGCTTTCTCGATGGACGCCCGGTGCTGGCGCAGCCCGACACCGCCGCGTATCGACTGCGCACCTTCGTGCGCCGGCATCGCGTCGGCGTGGCCACGGCCGCGGCGCTCGTGTGCAGCCTCACGGTGTTCGGCGCCGTCGCGACGATCCAAGCGCGCGCCCTCGCGGCGCAGGTGCGCGTCGCAGGCGAGGAGCGCGACAAAGCCGAGCAGATCGTCCGACTGCTCGTCGAGCTCTTCGAGAGCACCAACCCGTCGATCCGGCCAGATGGCGATCGGATGACGATTGGCGAGTTCCTCGGCGGTGCCGAAGCGCGCGCGCTCGCGCAGCTCCAGAGCGCACCGGTCGTCCGAGCCAAGCTGCAGCAGGTGTTCGGGCTGATCAAACACACGCGCGGCGACTACGCCGCGGCGAGCGCAGCCCTCGACGAAGCGCTCGCGGCCGAGCGGCGGGTGCTCGGCCCTGATCACCCCGATGCGCTCGAATCGCTGCAGGCCCTCGCCGAAGTGCGGCGCGCCGCCGGCGACGACGATCGCGCCGCCACGCTTCTGCGCGAGTCGCTCGATCGACATCGCCGCGTCTATGGTTCCGAACACGAGAAGACGGCGCGCGCGCTATTCGCATTGGCGCCGCTCGTCGACCGGGAGGATCGACCGAGAGCGGGCGCGCTGCTCGAAGAGGCGCTCGCGATCCGGCGCCGGAGGCTACGGCCGAGCGATCCGGCGATCGCCGGCAGCATCGCGGCGCTGGGTGAACACCACAAACGAATCGGCAGGTTCGATCGCGCTCGAGCGCTGTATCGGGAGGCGCTGGCGCTCGCGCGCGACTCGGGCGACGCACACTCGACGCGCTTCGTGGGGTTGATGAACGACTATGGCGCGTTCCTCTCCGAGATCGGCGACCATGCCGAAGCCGAGCGGATGCAGCGTCAGGCGCTCGGACTCGGACGCGAGCTGCTGGGCGACCGCAGCGTGCCCGTCGCCAACCTGCTCAACAACATCGGCGTGACGCTGTCCCTGCTCGGCCGCAGGCGCGAAGCCGAAGCGACGTTCCGCGAAGCGTTCGATCGGCACGCCGATATGCTCGGCGCCACTCACTGGCGCACGCGCAATGCCGCGCGCAACGTCGGCCGCAGCCTCGCGCTCCAGCAGCGCTACGCGGACGGGGTCACCTGGATGGACCGTGCGCTGGTGGTGTCCATCGGCGCCGCGCCCGATCGCGATGCGGGGCTCCTGGGCGTCGCGTCGCAACGCTCGGTCATGCTCTTTCACTTGGGCCGTCGCGAGGACGCGATCCGCGAGCTTCGAGGACAGGCGACGGCGCTCTCGGGGATGAAGACGGCTCAGGCAGAGAGCGTACGGGTGTGGGTGAACCTGCTCCTCGCGCGCGCGCTGAACGATACCGGGCGGCCCGCCGAGGCAGAGCCGCTGCTCGCCGCCACTGTCAGCTGGCTGGAGCGGTTCCCCGCCGATCATCCGCGCCGCGCGGAAGCCGACTGCGAGCGAGCCCGGTCGCAGCTCCTGCAGCGCGATTCCGCCGGGGCCCGCACGACGCTCGATCGGTGTCTGGCGATCTATCGGCGTTGGGGACTGGCCGAACGCGAGATCATCGCCGGCCTGGTCGCCGCCGCATCCAGGCGCGACGAAGGGCCAACCCCAGGCCAATCCGCCGAGGCCACGAAGCGAGCAAGCGTGCGCCAGCCATAGCCCGGTGCAGCTAACCCGAATTAGCCGCCGTAGCCGAGCACGTATCTCTTGTAGGTCACCTTGGTGATGTTCGGCACTCCGCTGTTGCGCGCGGGCGCCGATGTCTCGACGATCAGGGAGTCGCCGTCCTTCGAGAACGTGCGCTTCTCCTCACCGGCACCGGTTGTGGTGGTCACGACGACGTTGTTGCCAGCCCAGATCGCCTTGGAGACCTGCTCGGTCGGCGCGCCGCCTCCGCGGCCGGTCACCATGTTCTTGCTCACCGAGCCATCGAGCGTGAAGGTGAGCGTCTCCGGCGTCGGTGCCTGGCGGCCGCCCCGGTATTCAACAGTCATCGCGGTGGCGCCCTGGGTGATGGTCAGGTCGACCTCGGGAAGAACGCCGTGATCCAGCTGAAGGTCCCTCGTCCACTCGCCGGCGAAACTGGGCTTCGCCTGCGCGGCCAGACCGGCCGCCATCAGGACGACCGCCGCTGCGCTCAGAATTGCTGTCACACGTCGCATAAGTTGGCACTCCTTCATACAAATCGGGACAGCCCGACGCCGCCCGACACCGCTTGACCATGCGCTGCTCGAATCGCCTTTCGATCGGATCCAAACCCGCCGCCTTTGCTTCCTGGGTCACGTCGTTGACGGCTACTCGGCGCGCAGCGCCGCCCACGGGGCGATCCGTGTCGCGCGACGCGCGGGCAGCCATGCCGCCATCAGGCCCACCACCAACAGCAGCAACGTGACCAGCGTGAACACGACCGGCTCGGTCGGCGTCACCTCGAACAGGAAGCGCTGCAGCACTCGCGTCACGCCGGCGGCCCCGGCCAGGCCGACCATCAGGCCAGCGACGACGATGCGAAGCGCGCGCGTCAGGACAAGGCGGAGCACGTCGCGGCGCGTGGCACCGAGGGCCATGCGCACGCCGATCTCGCGGCGGCGCTGCGTCACCGCGTAGGCCATCAACCCGTAGAGGCCGCACGTCGCGATCAGGGTCGCCGCCACCGCGAACGTGACGATCAGCCACATGCGGAACCGCGGCGAGGCCACGGACGCGGCTACCGCTTCGTCCATCGTCAAACTGCTCGCAATCGGCAGCTCGGGCGCGACGCGGCGAATCTCCGCGCGGATCCCTTCGACCACGCTGGCGGGCGTGGACGTGCGCGCGACGAACGAGACGAACCGCAGGAAGGGCGCAGCGCGCCCCTGCTGGAACGGCGCGTAGATCATCGGCTTCACGTCCTGATCGAGTCCCTGCTGACGGATGTCCGCGGCCACGCCGACCACCGTCAGCCACTCACCGCCGTCGTCCAGGCGCACGCGCCGGCCGAGTGCCGCGGTCGGGCCGCCGGGAAAGCACTCGCGGACGATGCGCTCGCTGACGATCGCCACCTTCGGCGCGGCCGCCGTGTCCCGGGCGGTGAACTCGCGCCCTGCCCGCAACGGGATTCCCATCGTCGTGAGATAGCCCGCTTCGATCTTCGGCATGCCGGCAAAGAGCGTCGGCTTCGGCTGACCCTCGATGTCGAAGTCGCTTTGGATGAACATCATGTGGAAGGGCGCCGAGTTGATCACGCTCGCGGACTTCACGCCTGGCAGGTAGTGGATGCGCTCGAGCACGCTGCGTGCGAACGCCTGGCTGCGCTCCGGCGTGTCGTAGAGGCGTTCGGGCAGCGTCACCCTGACGGTCTGCACCACACCGTCGCGGCCTCCCGAGTCGAAGCCGGGCGACACGGACGTGAGACGCACGAAGCTGTAAATCAGCAGACCCGCGCCGATCAGCAGGACGAGCGTCATGGCGATCTGCCCGGCGACCAGCAGGGTCCGTAGCTGCTCGCCCTGGCGATCACCCGTCGCGCGCGTGGCGCCGGCGTGCAGCGCTTGGGCGGCGCCGAACGCGGCCCCGCCGACGCGCAGAGCCGGCATCAGGCCGATCAGCAGTGTCGAGACGACCGACAAGCCGAAGCAGAACGCCATCACGCGTCCATCGATCACGATGCCGCCGAGGCGGGGCAGCGCGAGTGGCGGCACGAACGGCAGCGTGACGCGGATGGCGAGCTGCGCAAGCATCACGCCCAGCGACGTACCCAGCAGCGACAGGACGACCGCTTCGGTCAGGAGCTGACGCACGATCCGTCCGCGTCCCGCACCGAGCGCCATGCGCAGGGACAGTTCGCCGCGCCGCGCGCTGAGGCGCGCCATCTGCAGGTTCGCCACGTTGACGCAGGCGATCAGCAGCACGAACGACACCGCTCCGAGCAGGATCAGCAGCAGGGTGCGCACCGACCCCGTGCCGTACTCCTGCAAGCTGACCGTCCGCGCGAGCGTGCGAGCGTTCGCGACGAACGCACCGGCTGGCGCGAGCGCCCCGGCGGGCACGATCGACGAATCGCTCAAGAGCGCGGTCAGTTCCGTTTCCGCGCGCTCCCGTGTCGCTCCGGAAGTCATGCGTCCAAGCAGGGACAGGAACGCGCCCTTGCCAGGGTCGGCGGCCCAACGGTTGGGCAGAAAGACGTCTACCTCCGGCAGGGCGCCGATCCGGATCATCGGCCTGAAGGTGAACTCCGGTGGCAGGACGCCGACGACGGTACGGGTGAGACCGTCGATGGTGATGGTCTGTCCGACGATGGCCGGATCGGCCTCGAGGGACGTGCGCCACAGCCGGTCGCTGACGATGGCGCTGCCGTCATCGTCTGTTGCCGTGGCGCCGGTCAGGAACGCGCGGCCCCGCGCCGGGGTGACACTCAGCGTGGCAAAGAAGTTGGGACTCACCTCGAGCGCTGGCACCTGCAGCGGCTCGCCGCGTCCGCTGAGCTCCGCGTTGATCGAGTTGTAGGCGGCCAGAGAGTCGAGCGAGGTGACGCGCGTGCGCAGCCCCTCGTAGGACAAGGGCGCCCAGGTCCCGAACGTCTTGATGCCCGTCGCGGTCTGCTGCGCCGACGTGATCATGATGAGGCGGTCGGGAGCGGGATACGGCAGCGGGCGCCAGAGGACGCCGTAGGCAACGGAGAAGAGTGCGGTGTTGAGGCCGATGCCCAGCGCCAGCGTGGCGAGGGCCGCGACGGTGAACGTCGGATCGCGCCTCAGCAATCGAAGCGCGTGACGCGCGTCCTGCGCGGTCGTGTCGAAGAGGCGGGCTGGAGTCGTCCGGCTGGTCACTTCTGCATCCTGGGATCGTGCCTGGGGTCGGCATACATGGCCGGGCAACCGCCATCGACGGCTTCGGGGCGCAGTTCAAAATGCCAGGGCTCGTTCTTGTAGATCCGGCACAGCCCGTACTCGGCGCCGTGCCTGGACAGCCACGCCGTGGCGCGGGAGGGCCCGATGTCGACCGCGTCCCCCGACACGTGAGGAGACGCGTCGGGAGTGGCTACCCATCGGGCGGCAGCCCTGTATGAGCCGTGCGTCGCGACGGCGTCACGGAGCAGTCGCTTCTGATACGCCCGAGAGCGCCAGCCACTGTTCACGACGATGGCGATCCCCTGTGAGGTCGCGTCCCGTGCAGCGCGGCGGAGGGCACGGAGCAGGCGTGGAGCGAGGTTGGCCACGGCCGGAATGTGGTCATCGAAGACCCTCACACCCTCTCGGACGGCGCCCTCGGTCTCGCCAGACGCTGTTGGGGGCGACACAGTCGTCGTGCTGAAGAACGCTAGGGCAGCGAGGACGACCGATCGGATGCGGCGGGCTGCGCTTCGTGCTGGCTGGCCGTGGGACATGCGGCTAGTCTGGAGACCTTGATGTTGTCAGCGGGTATGCGGCTTTCCATACACGGACGATATGTTCCGGCTCGTACCATCGAGGGTGTATGCGTGTGTTGATCGTCGAGGACGAGCCATATCTGGCAGAGGCCATCCGCGATGGCCTGCGCCTGGAAGCGATCGCCGCCGACATCGCTGGTGACGGTCACGCCGCCCTGGAACTGCTGAGCGTCAACGTCTACGACATCGCCGTTCTCGACCGCGATCTGCCAGGCCCTTCGGGCGACGAGATCGCGAGGGGCATCGTCGCCTCCGGCACCGGCATGCCGATCCTCATGCTCACCGCCGCGGACCGGCTCGACGACAAGGCCTCAGGGTTCGAGCTCGGCGCCGACGACTACCTCACCAAGCCCTTCGATCTGCGAGAGCTCGTGCTCAGGCTCAGAGCACTCAACCGCAGGCGCGCCCACAACAGGCCACCGGTGCGAGAGATCGGCGGCCTGCGTCTGGATCCGTTCCGACGGGAGGTCTACCGCGACGGCCGTTACGTCGCGCTCACCCGGAAACAGTTCGCCGTGCTCAAGGTCCTCGTCGCGGCCGAGGGCGGTGTCGTGAGTGCCGAAGAGCTCCTGGCACGGGCGTGGGATCAGAACGCAGACCCCTTCACCAACGCCGTGCGCATCACGGTCTCGGCCCTGCGCAAGCGGCTCGGCGAACCGTGGCTGATCGCCACGGTGCCCGGTGTCGGCTACCGCATCGACGCTCAACCAGATGGCGGGCGTGGGGGAGTGAAGCGTGGATAGAGAGCCTGGGTTGAGCGTTCGCCTCAAACTCACCCTGAGCTACGCCGGGTTCCTCATGCTGGCGGGGTTCTTGATGCTCGCGGCCGCGTGGCTCTCAGGCCGGCCAGGCGCGTTCGACTTCCTGCTGCGATACGTACCCGACGCTGTGATCAGCGCTCTCGGCGCCTTGGTGCCCGGGAACCGCGCGTTCCTCCTGCGCGCGTTCGCTCCGGCCGCGGCCATCGCTCTGGCCTTCCTCCTGGTGTTCGGTCTCGTCGGGGGATGGATTCTCGCTGGCCGCATGCTCGCCCCGTTGATTCGCATCACAGACGCCACACGCATGGCCACCAATGGATCACTCTCGCACCGAATCCGGTTGCCGGGTCGCAGAGATGAGTTTCGCGAGCTCGCCGACGCATTCGACACCATGCTCGCGCGGCTCGAGGCCCAGATCGGCGAACAGCAGAGATTCGCAGCCAACGCCTCCCACGAACTGCGCACGCCGCTCGCGATCACGCAGACGCTCCTCGACGTGGCCCGCAACGATCCGAACCGCGACGCCGGCGAGCTCGTCGACCGCCTCCACGTCATCAACACACGAGCGATCGACCTCACGGAAGCATTGCTCGTGCTCAGCCGCGCCGACCAACGGTCCTTCACGCGAGAATACGTCGACCTGTCCCTCCTCGCGGAAGAAGCCACAGAAACGCTTCTCCCCCTCGCAGAAAAGCGCGGCCTCAGCATCGAGACGTCAGGCGAGATGGCCCCCGCCATCGGCTCGCATGCGCTCCTGCTGCAGATGACGACGAACCTCGTGCACAACGCGATTGTCCACAACCTGTCTGAACAGGGCGCCGTGTGGGTCACGACCAGCGTTCACCACAGGTCTGTGGTGCTCACGGTCGAGAACACCGGTGAGCACCTCGCCGCACAGTTGGTGTCCACGCTTATCGAGCCGTTTCAGCGTGGCACCGAGCGCATACGCACCGACCACGCCGGCGTCGGCCTGGGCCTGGCGATCGTCAAGAGCATCACCGAAGCCCACGACGGAACTCTCACCCTCACCCCCCGCCCCGCTGGCGGACTCCGCGTCACGGTGCAACTACCCGCTGCGCCACACACGGACAGATGACGAGCAGGGCGAAGATCGACCGCGCATCCGAGGGCAGGCTGGCGGCCCCTGGGCGTAGACCGACAGGAGCGGGATGCAGCAATAACCGCCTGCCGTAGTCCGACCGCAAGGCGCGGGCCAGTGGGTCGTCCGAGTCAGCAGTCGGACGCCGCTCTGTTCCTCCATTCTTGCGAACTGTACCGGCTACTCGGGAGCCGCTGCTGCAACCTTCATAGCCGGGAGTTGAATCATGAACGACATCACCAAGTGGCCGGATGTACGCAGCAGACGGTCGGTCCTATGGGCCGCCGCTGCCATGATGACCCTGCCGCTCGCACGCGCGTGGGGTGCACGGACTGGAGGAGGACGCATGGAGATCAAGCGCAGTGGTTCGCAGCCCTCGGTCAAGGGACCGGCCGAGTGGTTCACGGGAACGGTCCGCATTGATCCGCTGATCGACGCGCCCGCTCCCGCCCGTGTCAACGGCGCGAGCGTGACGTTCGAGCCTGGTGCGCGGACGGCGTGGCACACGCATCCCTTGGGACAGACCCTGATCGTCACGGCTGGCTTGGGACGGGCACAGCGGTGGGACGGGCCGATCGAAGAGCTCCGACCCGGCGATGTCGTGTGGTTTGCGCCAGGCGAGAAGCATTGGCACGGCGCGGGGCCGACCACGGCGATGACGCACATCGCTGTGCAGGAGAAGCTCGATGGCAAGCCGGTGGACTGGCTGGAGCACGTCAGTGCGGAGCAGTACGACGGACGCCCGACCGGGCGGTAGGCCCGGCGAATGATCACTGGAGGCCTGTGATGATCCCGTACACGTCGATGGCTGCGCTCATCAGTGGTGTTCTACAAGTCGTTCCCGACCACCTACAGCTATACGCGGATCGGGCGGATCGATGACCCTGCCGCGCTAGAGGCCGCCCTCGGTCCTGCCGACGTCACTGTCGTCTTCGAAGCAGCGTCAAAAAAGCCGTAGGTCATCCTCACGCACCCAGTCGCTTGAACGGCTTCAGGGAGAACACGACTTCGACGGGGACATCGAAGTAAGCCGCGATGCGAAGAGCCAGGTGCAGAGAGGGACTGTACTCTCCGCGTTCGAGGTAGCCGATGGTCTGGTAGTGCACGCCGAGCGCTTCGGCCAGGTCGCGCCGCGAGATGCGGCGTTCTGCGCGCAGCATCGCCAGGCGGTTGTGGACGATGTCGCTGGAGTCCGCCACCCGTCAGTATCCTTTGGTCATGTAGCGTTCACGCACCTTGGCCAACGCGGATCCCGACTGACGCCGGGCCATACGGCGAAGCAGGATCGGTGCGAGCAAAAAGCCGATCACTGCCCACACGCCGAGCACGGCGAACATCTCGACTGTGCGCCACGACTGGCCGATCTCGGCTGCGACCATTTCCGGGGGGAGCATCGCGGAGCGTGCGCCGAGCCCCACCCAGTAGATCGGAAAGGCCTCTGCCACCGATTGCAGCCACTGCAGCCACGTCGGCAGGACGGTGATCGGAAAGAAGATGCCCGATGGGATCATGAGCAGCGTGCACACCGCGGGCACCAGCACGGCCTGCACAGACGACTTCATGAGAGAGCCGAGTGCAACGCCGATGGGCACGGTGGACACCATCCCGACGACGAAGAGCAGTGCGAGCAGCAGCCACGCCCGGGCGTCGAGGATCAGGTTGTCCACGATCATGATGCCGGGAATGACGATCGCAATGAGGCTGACGAGCGTCGTCAAAGCGAACATCACGATCTTGCCGACGAGGTAACCCAGCGTCCCATTGGGCGTGGCTTTGGCGCGCAACAGCGTGCCGTCTTCGCGGTCGGCGGTGATGCTTGGGGCCGGTGCAGAGAGCCCACCGTAGACGATCGTCATGCCCAGGAGACTCGGCAGCACCATCGTGACAAGGGCGAAGTCCGTGCCGGGCAGGGTTTTCCCACGGATTAAAAGCAGCGTGGCGACAATCCCGATTGGGTAGATCGCGTGACTGACTAGGTAGAGAGTCTCGG
>JANOIR010000518.1:0-33474 GCA_031407765.1 Vicinamibacteraceae bacterium | reverse complement strand
CATCTGGGTGCGCCCGACGCCGGACAACGCCACTCGTACACTTCGCGCACTTGCCGCGTTCGGCGCGCCGCTCTCAGACTTGTCCATCGAGGACCTCACCAGGCCGGACACGGTCTTTCAGATGGGCCTGCCGCCCGCGCGCATCGACATTCTGTCGGGTATCACCGGCGTGAACTTCGCCGACGCGTGGGAGCGACGCGTGACCGTTCGCTTGGTCGACACCGACGTCGCGGTGCTGTCCAGGGTGGACTTCATCGCCAACAAGACGGCCGTCGGCCGCCCGAAAGATCTCGCCGACATGGCGCTCCTCGACGAAGCCGATCAGGACTGAACCTTCCCGCCGGCGCCCCATCGAACCGCGCCAGCATCGGCTCACGTGTCGGCGTCGGTGTCGGTGTCGGTGGCGTCGGCCGTCGACCAGATGTCGCGTCGCCGGCTGATCACGATCAGCACCACACCGACGATCAGGCTCGCCACGATCTCCGCGCCCGTGCCAGCGCTCTGCTGATTCAATTCAGGCAGGAGGTCGGGGTTCATGAGGCCATCGCCCTGCCCGATCATCACCTGCATCGCTATCCACGACGCAGCTCGCGGGACGGCGCCCGCCAGCGCGACGAGGCCGACGACGAAGCAAGCGAGCGGCGGAACATCCTCGCGCGTGATCCCGTACGGCACCGTGTCATCGGACCGATCGAACGCGACACGCGCCAGTTTCGGAGCCGCCAGCCACAGGACCACGCCGGCAGGAAGCGGGATGGCGAGGAACAACGAGGCGAACAGCGGGTCGGGCTGATCCGGCACCCGCGCCAGCCACGGCAGGGAGGCGAGCGTCGTGACGCCCCACACACCAAGCCACAACGCGAATATCCGGATGACGAGGTTGGCGACGTCGTGTCTGGTCATGCGCAGCGGGCTGCCGTCAATGGTCTGTCGGGGATGGACGCCACGCAGTACGCGGTGCGGGCGTTCCTGCGGCGCGAATCTGGAGCGGCCGACGCAGCGCAGCCCGCACAGCGGGCTGCGTCACGCAAGACGTGCGCAGGCCCACGGACGTCACGTCGGACGAAAGTCCGACGTTGCTCGTATCCACCGCGCTGAGCGGAGCTACTCGTTCGACTTCTTCGGCCGCAGGTTGCTCGACAGGATCTTCTTGCGCAGCCGGATGCTCTTCGGCGTGATCTCGACCAGCTCGTCGTCGTTGATGAACTCGACCGCCTGCTCGAGCGACAGCTTCTTCGGCGGAATCAGACGGATCGCTTCGTCGGCACCCGACGAGCGCATGTTCGTCTGCTTCTTCTCCTTGGTGATGTTGACGTCCATGTCGGCCTGGCGGGAGTTCTCGCCGATGATCATGCCTTCGTAGACCTCGGTCGCCGGGTCGATGAAGATTTCGCCGCGTTCCTGCAGGTTGGCGATGGCGAATGCCGTGGAGATGCCGACGCGATCGGAGACCAGCACGCCTTCGGCGCGGGAGGCGATGGGACCGTGCCACGGCTCCCAGCCGGCGAACAGGTGGTTCATGATGCCGGTGCCGCGGGTGTCGGTGAGGAACTGCGAGCGGAACCCGATCAGGCCGCGCGACGGGATGCGGAACTCGAGGCGGACGCGCCCGCTGCCGTTGTTCACCATGCGCGTCGGCGTGCCGCGGCGCACGCCCATGCTGGCGATGACGACGCCCTGGAAGTCCTCGGGCACGTCGATGACGACGTCCTCGACTGGCTCGACCTTGCCCTGCGGCGTGTCCTTGGTGACGATCTCCGGCCGCGAGACCTGCAGCTCGAAGCCCTCGCGCCGCATCATCTCGATGAGGATGGCGAGCTGGAGCTCGCCGCGGCCGACCACCTTGATCGCTTCCGGCGAGCCGGTGTCCTCGCAGCGGATCGAGACGTTCCCGATCAGCTCCTTGTCGAGGCGATCGCGCAGGTTGCGCGAGGTGACGTACAGGCCATCGCGCCCGGCCAGCCGCGAGGTGTTGTCGCCGAACACCATCCAGACGGTCGGCTCGTCGATGGCGACCGGCGGGATCGGCATCGGGTTCAAGGGATCGGTCACCGTCTCGCCGATGGTGATGTTCTCGACGCCGGCCAGGCAGATGATCTCGCCGGCCGCCGCTTCGGTGATGTCGACGCGCTTGAGCCCGTCGAAGGTGAACAACTTGGTGACCTTGGTCTGCTGCGTGGCGCCATCGAGCTTGGCGACGACCACGGGATCACCCAGCTTGACGCGGCCGTTGAAGATGCGGCCGATGGCGATGCGGCCGAGGTATTCGCTCGAGTCGAGGTTGGCGATCAGGATCTGCAGCGGGTGATCGACGATGCCGTGCGGCGGCGGGATGTGTTCGATGATGGCGTCCAACAGCGGCCGCAGATCGGTGCCCGGCGTCGCCAGATCCATCGTCGAGGTGCCGGCGCGCGCGTTGCAGTAGACGACCGGGAAGTCGAGCTGATCCTCGGTCGCGTCGAGGTCGATGAACAGGTCGTAGACCTCGTTCAGCACTTCCTGCGGCCGCGCGTCGGGCCGGTCGATCTTGTTGATGATGACAGCCGGCGTCAGTCGCCGCTCGAGGGCCTTGCGCAGCACGAAGCGGGTCTGCGGCAGCGGGCCTTCCGAGGCGTCGACCAGCAGCAGGATCCCGTCGACCATCGACAGCGTCCGCTCGACCTCGCCGCCGAAGTCGGCGTGGCCCGGCGTGTCGACGATGTTGATCATGTGGTCCTTGTAGTGGACCGCGGTGTTCTTCGCCAGGATCGTGATCCCGCGCTCGCGCTCGAGGTCGGTGTTGTCCATGGCGCGCTCGGCCACACGCTCGTTGGCGCGGAACATACCGCTCTGGTGCAGCAGCGCGTCGACCAGCGTGGTCTTGCCGTGATCGACGTGCGCGACGATGGCGATGTTGCGGATGGCGGGATTGGCGACAGGAGGACGCATCAGGAGCTCAGGGTTCTGGGGGGACACTTGGACGGGCCGCGGGAGCCGCGGGAAACCGTTCATTGTAACGTGTTCGCCGCCCGCGCGGGCCGAGGGCCGGGCCAACGGGGGCTGGGCCACGGCTGGGCCCACCAGGCGCGACGGACTGAGCGCGGTCTCAGCGGGGGCTGAGCGTAACCTCGAGGGTGCGCAGGTACTTGACCGGCCGGCCCGCCTGCGTCGCCGGCGTGTAGCGCCAGCCGCGCGTCGCCGCCACCAGCTGAGCCTCGTAGAGGCGGTTGACCGACCGCCGGACCTCCGCCCGCTCGACGTGCCCGGTTTCATCGATCACGATGTCCAGCAGGATCGTCTGAGGCCCCCCGAGGGGCACCGTGACCTCGGTGGCCCGCGGGATCGCCTGCGCAATCGGGACCGGCGGGACGATGTCCGTCGGAGCGGCGGCCGGATCGGCTGGCGCCGTGCCGGAGGCGGGCGGGTCGGCGGCGGTGACAGGCGGTTTGGCGAGCGCGGTAGTGCTGTCGGGGGCGGGCGCTGTATCGGTGGCGGGTGAAGCCGCCGGCTCGAGCTGCGTCGACGGCGTCGCCGCCGCGGCCATCGACGTGCCAGTCGTGGCCGGGTCCGGCTGGCGCGAGGCGGCGGTGCGGAGCTGCTCGCCGGCGGCCAGCGAGAGATCGCGGAAGCCTGTCGCCAGGGCGGTCACCGAGGTCAGGTCGGAGCCGGCGGCACGCGCCATCGCCGGATCGTCGAGCAGCATGAGAATCGACGTGAACCCCTCGGCAGCGGCGTCGTAGCGCTTCTCGGCGTAGAGCGCCCGGGCCGCCGCCAGCCGCTGCCGCAGCACACCGGGGAGCGCGCGTTCCCGGGCCTGCGCGAACAGCGTGGCGATGCGGGGCGGCGCCTCGCCCGCCGGGAGCGTCCAGGTCGGATCGATCAGCGCGATGCGTTCGACAGTGAGCTCGGCTTCGGCCGTCTGGCCCAGCGCGATCAGCGCGAACGCGCGGTACTGCTCAATCGCGCGGGCGTCCGCCGGCTCCGTCGCGACCGGCCGCAGGCGCGTCAGCATGGCCAGCGCCTCGCGGTAGTCGGCAGTCGTGTAGAGGTCGCGCGCCGCCGCAATCGAGTCCTGCGGCGCAGCTCCACCCGGGACGGGAATGGCGAGCAGCAGGAGGACGGCGGCGAGACGAAGCACGGTGACCTACTTCGTGAAGTCGGTGAAGGCGCGGCCGGTGGCGCCGATCTTGACGACGACCGAAACGGTCCGCTCGCCGTGTTCGGGATGGCGGAAGAGGACCTCGTGGATGCCGACCGGCAGGGACATTTGCGACACCGGCGTCTCGCCGACGCGGTTGCCGTCGACGAACACTTCGGCCCAGGGCCGGGCGTTGATGCTGATTTCGCCCTTGGGCAGCGTCACCGCCACCGGCGTGACCTTGCCGCCGATGACCTCGACGGTGCGGACGTCGCGGAAGCCGACGCTCTCGTTCTCGAGACCGATTACCTGGTTGCCGACGGGCAGCGACAGCCGCGAATCTTCGCTGGTGCCGACGAAGTCGCCATTGCGCACGACCCGCAGCACGATCGGCGACTGGATCGTGATGTAGCCGGTCCCGGCGGCGGCGCGTGTCGGCCGCTCGTCGTTCGGCGCCGGGGCCGCGGTCGAGGTGCGGGCCGGCGTCACGACGAGCAGCGCCTGCTGGCTGGCGGCAAGCGTCACCGTGCGCGTCACGGCGCGGAACGGGCCGGACACCTGGACCTGGTGGCGCCCTGCGGCGAGGCCGGTGACGACGATGGGAGTGGTGCCCCGCGCCACGCCGTCGACGAGCACGCGCCCGCCCGGCGGATCGCTGCGGATCTCGATGGCCGAGTCGGACACCGTCGGCGCGACCGGCGTCGCGAATTCGAGCGAGTGCGCCGTGACCGTTCCGGCCGCCAGGACCAGCGGGATCTGGCGCGACGCCCCGTTGAGCGAGACGTCCATGGCGTGGCGGCCTTCGGTCAGCTCGAGGCGCATCGGCGTCTTGCCGCGCGGCGTGCCGTCGATCGTGACGGTCGCCCCAGCCGGCGTGGATTCCACTGACAGCGTGGCCGCCGCCAAAGCGCCGGCGGACGTGCTGCGCATGGAGACGAACTGGAAGACGCCGAGTGCGACCAGCAGCACCGCCGCGACGGCGAGGGCCATCGACACCAGCTTGGTGCGCGTCGAGGTCGGCGCCGGCCGGGCCGGAATCTGCGCGTCGTGAGCGGGGAACGCCGGAGCCGGAGCGACCGCGGCAAGCGGCGGGACCGCGGCGCCGGCCGACGCGGCGGGCGGGCCAGACGGGACGCGCGGACCGAATGCGAGCGGCGGAGGCGCCGAGTGCACAGGCGCGGGCGACGGCAGCGACGAGGCGTCCGTGACCACGGGCTGCGGACCACGCGACGGCACCCGCGAGAAGGGCGTTGGCGGTCCGGCCGGCCCTGCCGGCGCACGGCGCGGCACGGCGACCGGCACCGGGTGGGTATCGGCCTGCGCGGCGTGCACCACGGTGTCGTCGGATCGATCGGCAGTCCACTCGGCGGAGGCGCCACCGGCCAGCAACTCGCGGGTCACGCCGGCCGGGAGGGTGTCCTCCATCGGCAGGCGCGGGCCGAAGGCCGGCTCCGAGCGCGGCGGCCGCGCGGCGCGGTGCAGCGCCGACACCGGCACGGTCGGAGCGTGGCCGACGGAGGCGGCGAAGGCAGGCGCGACGATGATCCGAGTGCCGACGCCGGGGTTGGTGTCTTCCTGCGACGCCACGACGAGCGGCGGCTCGGACTTGAGTGCGAACGCGGCCGGACGCGGAATCACGACGGTCCGGTCGTCCGGGCTCGCCGGCGCCGGAGTGGCCGCGTGCGGTCCCGAGATCGCGGGCATCGTCGGCAGTGTCTGGGCGTGCTCGCTCAGGGGCTCGATCAGCTCGGTTTCCGGGAGATCGTAGTCGCTCGAGATCGGCAGCAGGCTGGTGTCGCCGGCGGGATCGTCGATCGGCGCCGGCGGGACGTAGGGAGCCGCCGTGAGCTTCATCGGCTCGATGATGGTGTGACCGGTGGACCGGAGGTGCAGCACCTCCCAGTCGTTGAGCTCGTCGTCGACCGGGGGCCAGACCAGCGACGGCGCCGTGTTCTCGTCCGAGGGCGTGTCGTCGCCGGCGCTCACGGGAGCCGTCGAGTCGGCGCCCGAGGCCGCCGCATCGGACGGCACGCGCCCGGGTTCGTCCGGTGCTGGCCAGTCGCCGCGATCCGCGTCAGAAGGAGGTGTCTTTCGCATCGCCGCCCGAGTTTTCACTCTGATACCGTCCTGGTCATCAGTCAAGGCGAGCCGGCGCCGGCTGCCAGATCCGGTTCGCCCTTTGCACGACTGATACCCGCTTCAACGTTCGCAATCCGCGCTTCGAACAGGGTGGAGTGCGCTGCCAGGCAGACTTCTGTACCCACAAACGGAAAAGCGCCCGGCCCAGGTATACCCTGGACCGGACGCTTCTTGCTGACGCAGCCCGCCGAGCTGCCAGACGGCGCGCCGAGCGCCGGCTGAATAGCAGCGAGGCCAAAAGGGCTGCCTGCGGCCGGTCCTGAGGGGACCGGCCGCCACCAATCAGAGGTTGAGCTGCATGACGGTGTTGCTGACCGCCGTGCCGCCGAGCACGAGGCAGTTCGCCGTGATGTCCTGCTTGCCGCCAGCGACCCGTTCGAGGTCCGCGTCCGACAGTTCGCCCTCGGCCGCCGCGTAGGGGATCACGACGTGAACGGTGTCGGCCGTGTCGGCAACGGCCTTGACCGAGACCGCACCGAGCGACGTGTTCAGCTGCTTCTCGATCGTGCCCTTCGGGTTGCTCAGCAGGGCCGAGCGGTACTTCGGGTTCTCCGAAGCGAACTTGCCAACGAGGTCCTGGATTTGCCCACGGGTCATCTTTTCCGCCATGTGTGTCTCACTTCTCTTTCGCGTCGATTTCGGTTGGTCGGTTTCCGCTCGCCCATCGAACGGTCACGGCGCGGACTAGAGCAACCGCGGTGCCAACCTCAACCTATTGCCAATCGATCAATGAAATCAGGGTGAAGTCATCGATCTCGGCAGTCTGCCTGGGGACGGACTTGGCGCGGGGCCTCCAATGTCGCGGAGGAGGGGCTCCAACCCGGCGGCAAGGCAGCCGTCTTGCAACGTGAGCCGGGCGGTGTGGCATCGCCTACACTGGCTCGGCGGTCTCAGGGGCAACGTCGACACTCAAGGAGCGCAGTCATGCGGTGGCAGGACGCGGAAAAAAGCTCGAACGTGGACGACGTCCGCGGACGGCGTTTCGGTGGGGGCGGGATCCCCATCCGGCTCGGCGGCATGGGCGGCATGGGCCTCGGCGGCATCGTCGCGCTGATGCTCATCACCTACCTGCTGGGCGGCGACCCGTTCGCCCTGCTGACCGGCGGCGTGCCGACCGAGTCGGCTGCGCCGGCCAACGGGCCCGGCGATCCAGCGCCGGTCGACGACGAAGGCAGCCTCTTCGTGAAGGCCGTGCTTCGCAGCACCGAGGTCGTCTGGGGCAAGGTGTTCCGTGAACAGCTCGGGCGCGCCTACCAGGAGCCCCGTCTGGTGCTCTTCACCCAGGCCGTCCCGTCGGCGTGCGGCACGAACTCGTCGGCGGTTGGTCCGTTCTACTGCCCGCCCGACCAGCGCGTCTACATCGACCTGAGCTTCTACAACGAGCTCGATCGGCGATTCGGGGCGCCGGGCGACTTCGCCCAGGCCTACGTGATCGCGCACGAGGTCGGCCACCACGTCCAGCAACTCCTCGGCATCGACGCGAAGGTCCGCGCCGCGCAGCAGCGCGGCGGCGAGGCGCAGGCCAACCAGCTTTCGGTCCGCATGGAGCTGCAGGCCGACTGCCTGGCCGGCGTCTGGGGCCATTTCGTCCAGCAGGAGTCGTCCGCGGGCAAAGTGCGGCTCGATCCGGGCGACGTCGAGGAAGGGCTGCGCGCCGCCGCCGCCATCGGCGACGACGCGATCCAGCGCAAGACGCAGGGGCAGGTGTCGCCGGAGAGCTGGACACACGGCTCCTCGGAGCAGCGCATGCAGTGGCTGCGCCGCGGCCTCGACAGCGGCCAGATCAGCACCTGCAATACGTTGGGGTCGTAGCTGATCGGCTCGGCAGGAGGCCCCATGCGACAGCTCTTCGTCATCGCGGCGCTGCTGCTGCCCGCAACGGCCGCCGCCGAGACGCACCGCCTGCGCCCCACGACGGGCCACGCGACATTCGCCGTGCGGACGCCGGTGCTGACCGTCAGGTCCGGCGACGTCGTCGAGAGCGAATCGCTCTGGGGCGAGTGGTACGAAAAGGCGGGCGGCAAGTGGCCCGGCGAAGTCGGGCCGATCGCCATCGAGGGCGCCGAGCCGGGCGACACGCTCGTCGTCGAGATCCTCAAGGTGCGGCCCAACCGCGACACCGCGGTGTCGACGCAGGGCGGACGCTTCGGCGCGCTGGTGCCCGACTCGCGGACCGCATTCCTGAACGACACCTTCCCGCAGGGGCGCTACGTCTGGCGTCTCGATCGGCAGCGCATGACCGGAACGCTGGATCTGCCGCGCAGCCGGCACAAATCGATCACCGTGCCGTTGGCGCCAATGCTCGGGCGCGTCGCGGTCGCCCCCGCCGGCGAGGAAGCGTTCGGCGGCCTCTGGCCCGGCCCCTTCGGCGGGAACATGGATGCCGCCGACGTACGCGAAGGGACAACGGTCTACCTCCCGGTCTTCCATGCCGGCGCCCTGTTCTATTTCGGCGACGGTCACGCGCTGCAGGGTGATGGCGAAGCCTGCGGCTCGGGTCTCGAGACCTCGATGGAGGTGGCGTTCCGCTTCAGCCTGCGCAAGAAGCAGGCGATCGCGTGGCCGCGATTCGAGGACGCCGAGCACCTCATGGTCGCCGGCAGCGCGCGTCCGTTGACCGACGCGTTCCGCATCGCCTTCGTCGAGCTGATCGACTGGCTCGTCGCCGACTATGGGTACGACAAGGCCGACGCCTATCAGGTGCTCTCGCAGGTCGCCGTCGTCCGCGTCGCCAACGTCGTCGATCCGCTCTACACGGTCGTCGCCAAGTTCCCGAAGCGATACTTGCCGCCGAAGGCAGATGCTGCCGCGGCGTCGCCGCCGCGGCCCTGATCGACAGCGGGCGCCGGCCTCAGCGCAGCGCCGTCGTCAGCGTCATCCGGTCCTCGGTGATTCGCCGGAAGTACGGCTCGAACTCGCGGCGCATCCGATCGAGGCGGGTCAGGTCCGCCTGCGACGGCGTGGTGCCGCGCGCGATCACGTAGATCCACGCCTGGCGGTGCGTCTTGGGTGAGCTGTCGACCGACGGCTGGCGCCCGCCGACCACCTGGACGATGTCCTCGATCAAGACCTCGCGGCGGGTGCCGTTGAAGGTGACGCCGACGCGCGGCGCCGATTCCCGATCGCGGCTCGGCGAGACGTTGGTCGGCGCGTCGACGTAGAACACGCGCGGCACGTCGCTGGCGCGGACCAGCCCCATCCCGTAGAGATCGAGGCGGCTGTAGCGCTCGGCGGCGGCAATGGTCCGGAAGCTGCCGGCGCCCAGATCCTCGATGTCGTTGCCTTCCATCACCGACGCGTCCGAATCGAAGAAGAAGCTCCAGTGCGCGCGCTGCCGGCCGAGCAGGGCATCGGACGTGCCGCCGCGGCCGTCGCTGAACTGGAACTGGGTCAGCCAGCGGTGGCCGGTCTCGTGTGCGATCACCGCCAGGGCGCTGTTCTCGCCGAGGATCTTGGCGTTCGGATCGTCGCCCCACTTGGCGACGCGGTCCATCACCATGATGCTCTCGAGCGTGCCGCCGCTGCCGAAGTCGGCCGACTGGTTGAAGGTGTCGGAGCCGAGGCCACGGATCGCGTTCGACACCGTCGACTCGAAGGCGAAGGCATCGGAGACGACGGAGGTGTCGGTCCAGAACACGAGCTGGTCGAAGCGATCGGCGTGGCTGGCGAAGAAGCGGCGCGCGGTCTGCGCCGTATCGAGCTCGGCGTCGTCGGCGAAGCGCTCCCCGACCGCCGCCGCGCCGCCGCCCTGGCGGCTGCCGGCGCTGAGATCGACCGGCGTGAAGGCACTGCCACGCCCGGGCGACACCGCGACCAGGGCCGAGGTCAGGCTGACCTCCGGCCCGAACTTCACGTCGATCGCGCCGGTCGCGAACAGCGACGCCTGCACCGTCGTCGTTTGCGTCGAATCGAAGCCGCGGACGCCGCACCAGGTGACGGTGAAGGCGTCGCTGGCGGCGTCGACGAAGACGCGCCCCCCGGTCGACGGGTCGAGGTCGGCGAAGAACGGCGCCACGCGCGGCGGGCCGCCGAGCAGGCGGGCAAAGCCGCGCTCCGTGGACGCCGAATCGGCTTCGTCGAACGTCAGGTTGCCGTCCGAGTTGACGAAGACCGAGGTGAACGAGCGCCCGTAATAGGAGAACGCGAACGGGATCGTCTCGGTCGCCGAGGCGTCGTCGCCGAGCGTGAGGCGCCGGCCGAGCGAGGAGCGGAAGGTCGCCGTCGTCGGCGACACGTCGTAGCCGCCGCTGCCGTTGCGCTCGAAACGCAGGCCGATGTTGCGCACGTCGAAGCCGTTGCGCGCCAGCAGCAGCGTGCCGTCGTCCTCGATCACCGCGATGTCGCCGATGTCCTGGCTGATCGCATCGGGCGCAGGAGCCGCGCGGTTGGTGGCGCGAGCCGACAGAGCGCTGCGCCACAGCAGATCGGCGACGTGTCGTGTGTCGGCGGCGAGCCCGAGGCGTCCCTTGCCGGTCAGATCCGCGGCGAGCGACGGCGCGAGCGGCGCCCCGTCGCTCTCGGCCTGGGCGAGCGCGGCGACGCACGGGTTCTGCGTCGAGGCAGGCGGCGGCGTGGGCGTGGTCGGAGGTGGAAGCGGCGGGTCGTCGTTGCCACCACAGGCGACGAGGGTGACGAGCAGCAGGACGGGGCCGAACCGGCGAAGCGGCATGGGTTGATCCGGAACGGCAGGCGCGGCCCGATTCTAGCAGCCTCTGGTAAGAGGCGCAGCGAAAGACATTGCGCAAGATCCGCCGTCATACATCTTCAGATTGGGCGGGCCGGAGCGTCGGCCCTTGACCTCGCCACGCCGCCGGCCTACAGTGAATGAACCGCCATTCATTCGCAGTTTTGCCGCAGCCGCCGATGCCGCCAGCCACCGCCGTCCGCCCGAAGCCCGCCCGCGCCGCCCGCGGACGTGTGCCCGTGCCGCGCGGCGACAAGCGCGACGCCATCCTGCGCGCCGCCATCCGCACCTTCGCGCGCAGCGGTTTCTTCGGGGCCCAGGTCGCCGACGTCGCGCGCACCGCCGGCGTCGCCGCCGGGACCGTCTATCTCTACTTCCGCAGCAAGGACGACCTGCTGGTCTCGATCTTCGAGCGGGTGATGAGCGAGGCCATCGCCGAAGGCCGCGCCGCGCTCGCCGGCATCGCCGATCCGCTGGAGCGCCTGCGCCGCATCGCCCACCTCCATCTCGATCGGCTCAGTCGCGATCGCGACCTCGCCGTCGTCTTCCAGGTCGAGCTGCGGCAGACCACGAAGTTCATGGAGCGCTTCTCGAACACGCTGCTGCGTGAGTACCTCGGCATCCTGCGCGACGTGATCGCCGAGGGCCAGGCGGCCGGCGTCGTCCGGCCCGGCGTCAACCCGACGCTTGCCGCCAAGATGCTCTTCGGCGCCCTCGACGAGATGGCGACCAACTGGATGCTGAGCCACCGCCGCACCTCGCTCGACGGCGTCGCCGATGCGGTCATCGACGTGTTCGTGCACGGCGTCGGCGTGCCCGCTGCCGATGTGAGGGCGCGACCATGATCCGTACCGTGACCGTACTCGGCGCCGGGACGATGGGCGCCCAGATCGCCGCCCATGCCGCCAACGCCGGCTTCGACGTCCAGGTGCTGGACGTCTCCGCGGAGGCCGCCCGCGACGGGATGAAGCGCGCCGCCGCGCTGCGGCCGGATCCGTTCTTCACCCGCGCCCACGCCCAGGCCATCCGGACCGGCGGCTTCGACGCCGATCTCGACGCCGCCTGCCGCGTCGACTGGGTGATCGAGGCCGTCGTCGAGCGGCTCGACGTGAAGCAGGCGCTGTTCGCGCGCGTCGACGCCGCCCGGGCGGCGCACACGATCGTCACCTCGAACACGTCCGGGATCCCGATCGGCGCGCTCGCCGACGGCCGCAGCGACGGCTTCCGCCACCACTTCCTCGGCACGCACTTCTTCAATCCACCGCGCTACCTGAAGCTGCTCGAGCTGATCCCGACGCCCGATACCGACGCCGCGCTGCTGGCGCGGGTCGCCGAGCTCGGCGACCGCCGCCTCGGCAAAGGCGTCGTCGTCGCCAAGGACACGCCCAACTTCATCGGCAACCACATCGGGCTCTACGCCATCGCCCGGATCCTCGAGGTGTGGGCCGAAGGCCGCTTCACGATCGAGGAGGTCGATGCCATCACCGGTCCGGCGATCGGGCGGCCGAAGAGCGCGACGTTCCGCACCGTCGACATCACCGGCCTCGACGTCCTCGTGCACGTCGCCCGCAACCTCGAGGCACGTGTGGGAGCGGCGCAGGCGCGGGCCTTCGCACTGCCGCCGCTGGCGCTGGCGATCGCCGAGCGCGGCTGGATCGGCGAGAAGGCCGGCCAGGGCTTCTATCGCCGCGACAAGCGGCCGGGCGGGCAGTCCGAGATCCTGACGCTCGATCCGGCAACGATGACCTATCGCCCCCAGCAGAAGGCGCGCTTCGCGTCGATCGAACGCGCCCGCACCATCGACGATGTCGGCGCCCGCGTGCGCGCGCTCTTCCTCGGCGACGATCCGGTCGGCGACTTCCTCCGCCGCACCCTCGGCGTCACGCTGCTCTACGCCGCGTCGGTCGCGCCCGACATCGCCCACAGTCTCGACGACGTCGACCGCGCCATGCGCTGGGGCTATGGCTGGGAGCTCGGCCCCTTCGAGCTCGCCGATGCGATCGGCCTGCGCACGCTCGTCGACGCGTGCCCCGGCATGGCGGCGCCGCCGCTCGTCGCCGACCGCCTCGCCGCCGGCGCCGACACCTTCCGCGATCGCGGCCGCGTGCCGCCGGCGCCTGGCGTGCTGCTGCTCGCCGATGCCAGGACGCGGACACCAGTCGTCGCGACCAATCCCGGCGCCAGCCTGGTCGACCTCGGCGACGGCGTCCTCGCCATCGAGCTGCACTCGAAGATGAACGCGCTCGGCGGCGACGCCATCGCCATGCTGCAGAAGGGCGTCGCCACCGCGGAGGCGCAGTTCGCGGCCCTCGTCGTCGCGACCGACGCGGTCAACTTCTCGGCCGGCGCCAACCTGATGCTGCTCCTGCTCGAGGCGCAGGAAGGCAACTGGGACGACATCGACCTGATGGTGCGCAGCTTCCAGCGCGCGACGATGGGACTGCGCCTGTCGCGGGTGCCGGTCGTCGTCGCCCCGGCCGGGCTCACGCTCGGCGGCGGCTGCGAGATCGCGCTGCACGCCGATCGTGTCCAGGCCGCAGCCGAGACCTATCTGGGGCTGGTCGAGGCCGGCGTCGGCCTGATCCCCGCCGGCGGCGGCACCAAGGAGATGCTGGCCCGCGCGACCGGCCACCTGACGCTCGGCCCGGCCACCGATTTCGCCGGGCCGGTGAAGACCGTGTTCGAGACCATCGGGTTCGCCAAAGCGTCGACGTCGGCCGCCGAGGCCCGTGCGCTCGGCCTGCTGCGGCCGGCCGATCGCGTCAGCATGAACCGCGATCGCGTGCTCGCTGACGCCAAGGCGCTGGCCTTGACGCGGGTCGCGGAGGGCTACGAGGCGCCGGCGCTGCGCACCGCGATCCCGGTCGGCGGCGCGCCGCTCGAAGCGCTGCTCAAGCTGGGCGTCCACCTGGCCCGCCGTGCCGAGCGGATCAGCGACCACGATGCGCGGATCGGCCGCACGCTCGCGCACGTCCTCGCCGGCGGCTCGCTCGCCGGGCCGGCGCTGGTCGGCGAACAGTACCTGCTCGATCTCGAGCGCGAAGCGTTCCTGTCGCTGTGCGCCGAGCCGAAGACGCTGGCCCGGATCAAGCACACGCTCGACACGGGCAAGCCACTCAGGAACTGATGCTGCACTCGATGGCCACGCGATCGAAGGAGACCGGGTCGGTGGAGACGTGTTCGGTGGAGATTCGGGGCGACGGCCCGCCGCTCGTGCTCGTGCCCGGGATGCAGGGCCGCTGGGAGTGGATGACGCCCACCGTGGCGGCGCTGGCGCAGCGCTTCCGCGTCGCCACCTATTCGCTGTGCGGGGAGCCCGGCGCACCGCCCTTGGACACCTCGTTCGCCGGTGATCTGGCGCGGCTCGGCGAGGTCTGCGACGCGGTCGGCCCCGAGCCGGTGGTGCTGGTCGGCGTCTCGTTCGGCGGGCGCCTCGCCGTCCACTACGCGGCGCGGCATCCGGAGCGGGTGCGCGCGCTGGTCCTCGCTTCGGCACCAGGCCCCGGCTTCACGCTGCCGCCGGATCAGGCGCGGTGGCTGGCGGCGCCGTGCCGATCGCTGCCGGCCTTCGCGCTGGGGGCCCCGGGCCGGATGCTGCCCGAGCTGCGCACCGTCTTTCCGACCTGGGCAGCGCGGCTCCGCTTTGCGCTGCGCATGCTGTGGCACGTCTCGCGCGCGCCCATGTCCCCAGCGCGCGCCGCGGCGCGCGTCCACCTCGTCCTGACCGACGACGTCGCCGCCGTGGCACCGGGGGTGAGCGCGCCAACGCTGATCGTGACCGGCGACGACGGCCTGGATCGGCTCGTGCCGCCGGAGAGCACGCGGCAGTACCGCCGCTGCATCGCGCGCACCACCATCGCCCGGCTCGACGGGACCGGCCACATGGGCACGGTCACCCGAGCCGCCACCTTCGCCGCGATGGTCGGCGACTTCGCCGGAGTACCGGGATGAGCGGGCACCCCGCCAGCATCCGTCACCTGGACGGGCGCGCCGGCCGACTCGAGGCACGGATCGATGAACCGGCCGGCTCGCCGCGCGCAGTCGCAATCGTTGCGCCGCCGCATCCCGAGCTGGGTGGCACGCTGCACGACCGCGTCGTCTATCACGCCACGCAGGGCCTGACCCGTGTCGGCTGCGCGGTGATTCGCTTCACCTTCCGCGGCGCCGGCGCCAGCGACGGCGCCTTCACCGGGGGCCCGGGCGAGCGCGATGATTTCCTGGCCGCGATCGACGCCGCGGCGGCTCGCTATCCGGGGCTGCCGGTGTGGGCCGTCGGCTACTCCTTCGGCGCCTGGATCGCGACCGACGTCGGCGCCGTCGATCCGCGTGTCGCGCTGCTGGTGGCGATCGCCCCGCCGATCGCGAGCTACAACTTCGACGCGGCGGTGCAGGCTGGCAAGCCGGTGTTCCTGATCCATGGCGAGCGCGACCACCTGTGCCCGGCCAAGGACGTGCAGCGCTTCTACGGGACGCTCGCCGAGCCGCGCGAGCTGGTCATCGTCGACGGCGCCGATCACCTGTTCGACGGCCACGTGACCGAGGTCGCCGACACCATCGTGGATCTCCTGCACGAGAGTCCCCTCGGTCCAGCGGACTAGCAGCAGGACAGAAAGCAGACCGTCATGCCGGATGCCGTCATCGTCGCCGCCGTCCGCACCCCCGTCGGCAAGGCGCCGAACGGGAGGCTGCGCCACACTCGTCCCGACGACCTCGCCGCGGCGACAATTGCCGCCGCCCTGGCGCGCGTGCCGGCCCTCGATCCGGCCGAGGTCGAGGACGTGATCCTCGGCTGCGCCATGCCGGAAGGCGAGCAGGGCCTCAACGTGGCGCGCATCGCCAGCCTGCGCGCCGGGGTGCCGCACTCGGCGTCGGCCGTCACCGTCAATCGCTTCTGCGCCTCCGGGCTGCAGTCGATCGCCTACGCCGCCGAGCGGATCCAGAGCGGTGCGGCCGACGTGGTGATCGCCGGCGGCACCGAGTCGATGAGCCTGGTGCCGATGGGCGGGCTGAAGGTCTCGCCCAACCCCACGCTCGTCGACACCTATCCAGACGTCTATCTCTCGAACGGGCTCGTCGCCGAGAACCACGCCCGCGAGGCGAAGATCAGCCGCGAGGCGCAGGACGCCTTCGCGCTCGAGAGCCATCGCCGCGCCATCGCCGCGATCGATGCCGGGCGCTTCAAAGGGGAGATCGTGCCGATCGAGGCCGCGGTCGTCGACGCCGCGCCCGCCGTCGGCCGGCCGCTCGCCGCGCCGGCACGCATGGACACCGACGAAGGGCCGCGCCGCGACACCACACCCGAGGCGCTGGCCAAGCTCAAGCCGGCGTTCCACGCCGCCGGCAGCGTGACCGCCGGCAACTCGTCGCAGACCAGCGACGGCGCATCCGCCGTCATCGTGATGTCGGCGACGCGCGCGGCCGCGCTCGGGCTGACGCCGCTGGCCCGCTTCGTCGGCTACGCCACCGCCGGCGTCGCACCGGAACTGTTCGGCATCGGCCCAGTGCCGGCCATCCGCAAGGCGCTGGCGCGGACCGGCCTCACCCTCGACGCGATGGATCTGGTCGAGCTGAACGAAGCGTTCGCGGCGCAGATCCTGGCGTGTCTCGCCGAGCTGCCGATCGATCCGGCGCGGCTCAACGTCAACGGCGGCGCGATCGCGCTCGGCCATCCGCTCGGGTGCACCGGCGCCCGGCTGACGACGACGCTGCTCTACGAGCTGCGCCGCCGGCAGGGGCGCTACGGCCTGGTCAGCATGTGCGTCGGCGGCGGCATGGGCGCCGCCGGGATCTTCGAAAGGATGTCGTAATGAGCACGATGGCGATCGCGCACAAGGGCGGGGCCTGGCTGATCGAGGAGGCGGCGCCCGGCGACGTCCTGACGCCCGAGCGGTTCACCGACGAACACCGCCTCATCGCCCGCACCGCCGCCGACTTCGTCCGCCAGGAAGTGGCGCCGATGCGCGAGGCGCTCGAAGGCAAGGACTGGGACGTCGCGCGCCGTCTGGTGCGCCGCGCCGGCGAGCTCGGCCTGCTCGCCACCGACGTGCCCGAGGATCTCGGCGGTCTCGCGCTCGACAAGATCAGCTCGGTGGTCGTGGCCTCGGAGATGGGCGCCGATTCGGCGTTCGCCACCACGTTCGGCGCGATCACCGGGCTCGCCATCCTGCCGCTCATCGCCTTCGGTACACCGGAGCAGCAGCAGCGTTACCTGCCGCGCCTCGCCTCCGGCGAGCTGGTCGGCGCCTACTGTCTCAGCGAATCGGGATCGGGCTCCGACGCGCTCGGCGCGCGCACGCGCGCCACCCGGCTCGCCGACGGCAGCTTCTCGCTCTCGGGCGAGAAGATGTGGATCACCAACGCCGGCTTCGCCGATCTCTACATCGTGTTCGCCAAGGTGGACGGCGAGGCGTTCACCGCCTTCATCGTCGAGCGCGGCTTCCCCGGCGTGTCGATCGGCGAGGAAGAGCACAAGATGGGCCTGCAGGCGTCGTCGACGGCGCCGGTGATCCTGCAGGACGCGCGCGTACCCGCGGCCAACGTGCTCGGCGAGATCGGGCGCGGCCACAAGGTCGCCTTCAACGTCCTCAACTACGGCCGCCTGAAGCTCGGCGCCGCCACCGCCGGTGGCGCCCGCGCCGCGCTCGCCGAAGCCACCGCCTATGCCCTCGAGCGGCGGCAGTTCGGCCAGGCGATCGCGACGTTCGGAGCCATCCGCAGCAAGCTGGCGACGATGGCGGTGCGCATCTACGTGCTCGAGAGCCTGCTCGCCCGCACCGCCGACCTGATCGATCGCGCCATCGACGCCGGCGAGGGCGCGCCCGCGGCGCGGCTCCTCGCCGCGCTGGAGCAGTACGCGATCGAGGCGTCGATTGCCAAGGTCGCCGGCAGCGAGACCGCCGACTACGTGGTCGACGAGAACGTGCAGATCCACGGCGGCAACGGCTTCGTGCGCGACTACCCGGCCGAGCGGCGCTACCGCGATGCCCGTGTCAACCGCATCTTCGAGGGCACCAACGAGATCAATCGGCTGCTCATCGCCGGCCTGCTGGCGCGGCGCGCCGCCAAGGGCGAGATCGGCCTGATCGCGGCGGCCACACGGCTGGCCGACGAAGTGACCGGGCCGCTCATGGGCGACGCCGGCGACGAGGCGCCCCTCGCCGCGGCGCGCCGGACCGTCACCGGCCTGAAGAAGGCGGCGCTGCTCGTCCTCGGCACGGCCATGCAGCGCTTCGGCGAGCGCCTCGGCGACGAGCAGGAGATCCTCGTCCTCACCGCCGATCTCGTGATCGACGCGTTCGGCGCGGAGAGCGCCCTGCTGCGCGCCGAGCGCGCGCGGATCGACGGCGCGCGCCACGCCGACGTGCACGAGGCGATCGCCTGCACGGCGATCGCCGACGCCGCATTCCGCGTCGAGATGGGCGCGCGCGAAGCGGTCGCCGCGCTGACCGACGGCGATGCCCGGCGCGTCACCCTGTCGGCGCTGCGCCGGCTGATCAAGAGCGCAGCGGTGGACACCGTGGCGCTGCGCCGCACGATCGCCGCCCACGTCCTGACCGCCGGCGGCGCCGGCTTCGATCTGCGGTAGCTCGCCCCGTGGAACGAGTGGTGCGATAGGCTTGACGGGATGCGGTGGAGATGGACCGGATTGCTGGTGCTCCTGACGGCGGCGTGCAGCGCGCCGGCGCCCGTGCCGTACGCACAGCAGATCCGGGAGCAGCGCACCGCCAAGGACGCCGCGTTCGCGTCGAGCACTCCCGACTCGCCGGTGCCGGCCGCGGACAAGGCGCGGCTGCTGCCGCTCGTGTATTTTCCCATCGACGAGGGCTACCACGTGCCCGCCCGGCTGGCGCCAGCGCCGGGCGAAGTGGCGCTCGAGATGCCGACGTCGACCGGCCAACGCCGCCGGATGCGCCGCGCCGGGCAGCTGCGGTTCTCGGTCAAAGGTCAGCCGCTGACGCTGACCGCCTTCGTCGAGGAGAACGACCAGGGCATGCAGCGTCTGTTCGTGCCGTTCGGCGATGCGAGCAACGGCACCGAGACCTATGTCGGCGGCCGCTACCTCGATCTCGACCGCACCACCACCGGGCTCTACGATCTCGATTTCAACCGCGCCTACAACCCCTACTGCGTCTACAACTCGCAGTATGATTGCCCGTACCCGCCGCGCGAGAATCGCCTGGCCGCGCCGATCCGGTCGGGCGAGCGGCTGCGGCGGTAGCGCGGGTCCCCGATGCTGCTCTCCGCGGTCGTGTTCGATTTCGATGGCGTGATCGCCGACAGCGAACCGCTGCATTTCGAGGGGTTCCGGCGCGTGCTCGCCCGCCACGGCGTGGCGCTGGCCCGGAGCGAGTACTACGCGAAGTATCTCGGCTACGACGACGCCGGCGCCTTCCGCGCCGCGCTCGCCGATCACGGCCACCGCTTCGACGACGGCCACATCGCCGGCCTGGTGGCGCAGAAGCTGGCGCTCTTCCCCGATGTCCTCGCCGGGCACTCGGTGATCTACGAAGGCGCCGCGGCGTGCATCGAGCGGCTCGGCGCCGAAGTGCCGCTCGCCATCGCCTCGGGCGCCGCGCTCGACGACATCGAGGTGGTGCTCCGCGGCACCGGGCTGCGCGAGCGCTTCCGGACCGTCGTCGCCGCCGAGCACACGCCGCGCAGCAAGCCGCATCCCGATCCGTATCGCCGCGCCGTGGACATCCTGCGCGAGCAGGGCGTGCTGGCCGCGGACGCGCCGTCGCGCTACGTCGTCGCCATCGAGGATTCGGTGTGGGGCCTGCAATCGGCGCGCGACGCCGGCCTGCGCACGGTGGCGGTCACGACGTCATACCCGGCGGCCGAGCTCGGCATGGCGGATCTCGTCGTCCCGTCGCTCGACGCAGTGACGGTCGAGTGCCTGGACGCGCTGGTCGCACGGCCATGACCGCGATCGAGGCCCGGGCGCGCACGCTGTCCACCTGCGCACGCAGCGCCGACGACGACGCGCTGGTCCGCGGCGCGCTGATCGTCGCCTCGGTCGAGCACGGCGACGTCGACGCCGTGCCGGTGCTGGAGACGCTGGCGGCGATGGGCCACGAAGCCGGCCGCCGGCTGGCGCTGATCGAAGGCGCCGAGGACCGCATCGGCGTGCTCAACGACTACCTGTTCGAGGACCTCGGCTTCCACGGCAACGAGGCCCGCTATGACGATCCCCGCAACAGCTTCGTCAACGACGTGCTGGTGCGGCGCACGGGGATCCCGATTTCGCTCGCCGTGATCTATCTCGACGTCGCGCGGCGGGCCGGCGTGCCGCTCGAGGGCGTCAACTTCCCGGGCCATTTCCTGGTCCGCGCCCCTGGCGCCGACGCGCAGAGGCCCGACCTGCTCATCGACGTCTTCCATCGCGGCGCGATCCTCCGCGAGATCGACTGCCAACGTCTGCTCGAACGCCATGCCGGCGGCACGGTGGTACTGACCGCCGAGGCGCTGGCCACCGCCGACACGCGGCAGACGCTGGTCCGGATGGCCACCAACCTGAAGCGGCTCTACGTTCGAAGCCGTTCGTTCCCGCAGGCGCTCGACGTTGCCCACCTGCTCGTCGCCCTCGACGAAGCCGCCACCGTCGAGCTCCGCGATCGCGGCCTGCTCGCCTATCAGCTGAAGCGATTCCCCGACGCGCTGCACGACCTCGAGCGCTACCTGCGCCTGCTCTCGCCACCCTTCCTCACCGCCGCCTCAGCCACGCAGCCCGTGGACGAGGACAGCGACGACCGCAAGGAATACGAGCAGATCTGGGAACACGTGAAGACGCTGCGCCGTCGCGTCGCCGGCTACAACTGACTTGGGGTCTGGCACCGGGGCCCCCTGCTGGCACCTGTTGGCGACCTGCTGACGTGCGGACGGAGCCTCAAAAGCCCTGTAGTCCGAACCGCGACCGGCCGATGTCAGATCGAGCCAACCCGACACGCCCATCAGACGCCGAGGTCAACCGTGGCCTGGACGACGGCGGAGCCACGCGCCGCCGCCGTCAGCCGAACACGGCGACCGCTTCGACTTCGATCAGGAAGGCGGGATCGGCGAGCGCCGCGACTCCGATCCAACTGCGCCCGGCTCGACACCGCATAGCGCCCGGCTTGCCGCCGAAGTACAGTCAGTCCCGGAGAGCGCCGTGGACATCAGCCCCCATCTGACTTTCGACGGGACCTGCCGGGCAGCGTTCGACGAGTACGCGCGCACGCTGGGCGGCACCATCACCTTCATGGCGACCTACGGCGAGTCCCCGATGGCCACCGACGTGCCCGAGGCATGGCGGACGCGCATCATGCACGCGACGCTGACCCTGCCCGGTGGCGGAACGCTGATGGGTTCCGACGCACGTCCGGAGGAGTATGAAACGCCGCGGGGGTTCGCGATCGCGGTGAGCGTGCGCGATCCGGACGCCGCACGCCGCGCGTTCGACGCCTTCGCCGATGGCGGCACGGTCCGGCTCCCGCTCGCCGAAACGTTCTGGTCGGCCGCCTTCGGCGTCGTGACCGATCGCTTCGGCATCACCTGGGAGATCAACTGCGAGCAGGGCCGGTGATGCCCTTGCCGCCCTGACCGGGCGACCGCCGGCAGTGTTCGGCATGCTTCTCGCAGCTTCGCAGGGCGTGCAATTCCGCGACATCGTTCGAATTGATCGGCTGCCGGAAGCAGCGATGACGCCGGGGCGGCCGCGAATCAGCGGCTTCCTTTCCACAAAGGCCCGGCTGCGAGAGCCGGATGGCGCCGCCGGCGGCGACTTCGTGTGGCCGCCGCCCGCCGACGATCCGTCAGCCTGCAGCATCGTCCTGCTCGAGGCCGACGCCGGTCACGCCCCCCGGCCCCGGCCGAGCGTGCTCCCCGACGAGCCCCTGGAGGCGTTTCCCGACATCGACATCGAGGCAGCCCTCGACGAGTTCGCGGATCCGCCCGTCGCCCCCAAGGTCCATCCGACCACGCGGTCGGCGCTGACGTACAGCCCGCAAGGGGCCCGGCCACCCGCCTCAGGGTTGCGGGCCGCAGCCCTGCGTTCGGTCGTCGCGCTGTGCATCGGTGCGTCGATGGCCCTGACGCCGCCTCCCGGGCTCACGCACGTGCTGGACGCCCGGCCCCTCGACGTGCCCGCGAAGGCCGAGCCGCGAGTGGCCACGCCCCGTGGCATCGGGACGCCGGACCGCGTCCGCGTCGCCCTCGAGCCGATCACCGAGCCGAGGCCAGAGCCAGAGAAGGTCGGACCGCGGGACGAGGATCACGTCCGCACGACGCTGGCGGAGCTCCGGGCGGCCTACTCGCAACTCGACGCCGGCGCGGCCCGCGAGGTCTGGCCGTCGGTGGACGTCGACGCCCTGGCGCGCGCCTTCGGGGGCCTGAAATCGCAGGAGCTGCGGTTCGACCACTGCGACGTCACCGTGGACGGTGCGCGCGCCCGGGCCGCCTGCACCGGCGAAGCCGTCTACGTGCCGCGCGCCGGCAACTCCCCCTCCAGCAGCGCCGCGCGCGTGTGGACCTTCGAGCTCACGCGCATGCGCGAGCGCTGGATGATCGCGTCGGCGCGCGCGAGCTAGAACCTGATGCCGTAGACCAGCTTCACGCTGCGGCCGGCCTCGGGCACGAGGTCCTTGATGTAGGACAGGTGGTTCCGGTAGGTCGTATCCGTGGCGTTGTCGAGGCGCAGCGTGATCGTGTGCAGGCCGGCCTTGGTCTGGCGCGAGTAGACGCCGAACAGCTTGACCACGCCGGCGGCGGCGGTCGGCGTCTCGGCCTCGAACACGCGATCCTGATCGGCCGTCGCCACGACCTGCGCGCCGAGCTGCAGCGCGTTGACGCGGTAGCGCGCGCCCACGGTGGCGCGCAATGGCGGCATGCGCGGCAGCGGCTCGCCGGTGGCGCGCAGCTCGCCGCGGACGTAGTCGGCGCCCAGCTCGAGGACCACGCGCGGCCCGATCTCGACGTCGCTGTGCGCCTCGACACCCTGGAGCAGGACATCCGCGGCGGTGAACGCGATCACCGGGAAGTCCTCGATGACCTCGCCGGTCGGCTGGCGGAAGATGAAGTCGCCGACGGTGTTGCGGAAGTAGGCGACCTCGCCGCTGACGTGGGTCAGACGCCACCGGAAGGCGACGTCGAGCCCCAGGGCGCGCTCGGCGCCGAGGTCGTCGCTGCCGACCTCGAAGGCGAAGTTGCCGGCGTGCGGTCCGTCGAAGTACAGCTCCTCGAGGGCCGGGTTGCGGACGGCCCGGGCGAGGCTGACGGCAACCGTCGTCGCCTCGGACGGCCGGAACAGCGCGCCCACCGAGCCGCTGACGTTGGTGAAGTCACGCGGGCGCAGGCCGCCGGCGGGCGTGAAGGCCTGGTGCTCGACGCGGCCGCCGAACTGCAGCGTGACGTGCGGCCACACCGCTTCCTGGTAGGTGAAGGCCGACAAGGTGTCCTGATCGACGGGGGGCGACAGCGCCTCCTCGCCGACGGCGTCGAAGCGACGCGAGCCGGCGCTGACGCCGTACGTGCCTTCGAGCCGGTTGGCGATCGGCCGGGTCGTCGCCAGCAGCTCGCCGTCGACGGTATCGTTCGAGAACACGGTGCCGACTTCGGTGCCCTCGAGCTCCGCGTGCTCGTAGCGCCGCACGTTGAACGAGCCCTTGACGGCGGTGAACAGCCCGTCCAGGCCGCGCGTCTGCCCGCGCGCCCCCAGGGAGTGGCGCCGCGGCGTCAGGCTGATCGTCCCGCCTTCGACGACCGGGACACCGTACTTCGAGTCGTCGTACTGGTAGCTGGCGCCGAGGAAGCCCTGGGCGGCGGTCCAGGACCCGCCGACGTGGCCGACGGCGCTGCGGGCCTGCGTGTTGTCGATGTCGCCGAGCGGCGTCGACACGTCGCCGGATCGGCGGGCGCTGCCGCCGGCATTGAACGCCCAGCGCCCGTTGCCGGTCGCGTAGTCGGCTGACGCCGCCGCTTCCGCCGCCGCCGAGCCCAGCTCGATCTGCGCCGCGCCTGTCGGTTTGGTCGTGGGCGTGGTCGGAATGATCTCGCTGACGACGTTGACGAGCCCGCCGATGGCGTTGGCGCCGTAGAGCAGCGTCGCCGGGCCTCGGACGACCTCGACCCGGGTCGCCGCGAGCGGGTTGACGGTGACACCGTGATCGGCGGACTGGCTCGACAGATCATCGGTCCGCTGGCCGTTCTCGAGGATCAGCACCCGATCGCCATCGAGCCCGCGGATCACCGGTCGTGACGGCGCCGGTCCCAGCGAGCGCTGGGCGACGCCGGGCTCGGTCTTGAGCAGCTCGCCGAGCGACGCCTCGCTCTTCAGCGCCAAATCCTGCCCGGAGAGGACCGAGGTGGCCTGGTAGGCCTCGAAGGGATCGCGCGGCTTCACGCCGACCGAGACGACTTCGGCGTAGTGCAGCTCGGGCTCGAGCGAGATATCGACCGCGGTGCCGGTCTCCACGACCTGCACCTCGACTCGGTTGGGCGAGAACGACTCAGCGGTGACGCGAAGGTGGAGCCGGCCCGGCCGGACGCCCTCGATCCGATAGGCGCCGTCCGCTCCACTGGTGGCGGTCTGTCCGGTTTCTTCGACGGTGACCACCGCGCCGCTCACGACCGCTGCCGAGTGTCCGGACGTGACCCGGCCCGTAACAGCTGGAGCCGGAACGGACTGTGGAACAGCCGACTGGCCCGCCGCGGCGGCACGGAGCGCCAGCGCGGCAACCAGGACGGCGGCGACGAACAGACGAACAGGACGAAGCCGAGGGCCCATTCCAGAAGTAGACCATCCGGCCGGGCGCGACGCCGCTCGAACCCCACGAGCAGTCGATAACGGCGGATCGGCGGTCGCTTCGAGCCGCTCAGCCGAGGGTCTCGGGGCTAGCGCGCTGCGGCGAGGTAGCCCGTCCGGGTCCGGGGCTGCGCGCCCGGACTGTCGCTCACCCGGACGGTGACCCGGCGGAAGGCACCGTTGCGCATGGGGTTGCGCGAGACGTAGCCGATGGCGTACTGGGTCGCCAGCTCGCGGCCGATCTCGGCGTAGGCCTCCGTGAGCGACGACTGGCCGGTCGGGAAGAAGGCTTTGGCGCCGGTCTCGCGGGCGAGCTGCCTCATCGCGAAATCGGCGTTCGAGAAGTAGCCGCGCGCCTGCTGGGCCGTGTAGATGCCCGGGCTGTCGGCGTGGAGGCCGATGGTGTAGATGGTCACCCCCGCGGCTTTGGCCTCGGCGAGGAGGTCGTCGAAGGTCAGCAGGCTGGCGGTGTCCTCGCCATCGGTGAGGACGACGATGGCACGGCGGCGGACCCGCCCATCCTCGGCCGCCTTCTGGAAGGCCCGGAGCGCGACGTAGACGGCGTTGTAGAGGGCGGAGCCGCCGGCGGCGGTCGTCGACTGGATGGCCTGGCGTACGGCGCCACGATCGGTCGTGAAGGCCTGCAGCGGCCGGACATAGCTGTTGAAGGCGAACACCGCGGCGCGGTCGCCGGCGCGCAGAGCCTCGACGAAGCCCGAGGCGGCCCGCTGCACGAAGGCCAGCTTGGACTCCATGCTGACGCTGGTGTCGATGAGCAGCACCAGATCGAGCGGCACTTCGCTGGTCTCGAAGTAGGCGATCTCCTGGCGGACGCCGTCCTCGAACACGCTGAACTTGTCACGGCTCAGGCCGGCGAGCAGGCGCGCTTGCGGATCGAGCACCGTGACGCTGAGCGCCACCACGTCGACCCCGCTGCGGAAGGTGGAGCGCACTGTCGCGTCGGGGCCCGACGGCCCGTCGCTCGCGGCCAGTGGCAGCACCATCGCCACCATGGCACCGGCAACCCACCCGATGACCCCCTGGATTCGTTTCCGGCGCATGCCCTGGATCGCCATGACTGAAGACTCCTCCGGCCGAACCGGTCCTCATGGGCCGGCTGCGTGCCCCGATGTCCTGTCGCGCTTTTGTTACGTATCGGCCACTGCCGTGCACGACATGAGAGCGTCGTCCACTGCACCGCCGAACCTAGGGCTCGGGCGAGAATGAGGTCGTCACCTTGGCCGCCGATGCATCCCGCCGGGCGGCGTTCCTCGTCGCTTGCATACGCCCGGTATGACGCGCTCCTCGCGCCTGGCCGGGCGGGCGCCTCGACGCCCAAGGTGGCAACCCTATTCTCGTCCGAGCCCGTAGAGGATCGATCGGCTCGCCTGCCGTCCGCAGTCCTGCATTGAACAACGCAAGAGTGACGCCACACGAACAGTGGTGAGAATGGCTGACTCCGTGTGTATCGCCCCCGGGCGATGGAGACGACGCGCCGACGATCGTGTCGACAGCTCCATCCGCGCGGCCGGCGCCACCGACGGTCCGTCGTCCGGTTCCGGACGACCGTTCGTACGGTGATGGACGCCGGACGTCGGCGGCGTCCCGTAAGTCGTTGATCCGAGGCGGCGCGGGCGGGCACGCCGCTTGACTATCGAAGCAGCGTGGATCGCGAGATTGCTCTCTCCGAACGTCGCCGCCGCGTCGGCGTGCGCCTGATGGTCACCGCCGTCCCGGTCGTGATCGTGGCGCTGCTGGTCGCCTGGATCCCCGATCTGCTGCGGCCCGGCGTGGCGCGAGCGCGGGTCCGCATCGCGCGGGTCACCGCCGGTCCGGTCGAAGCGATGATCATGGCGTCGGGCACGGTGGTCCCGGAGATCGAGCGTGTCCTGGCCAGCCCGGTCGACGCCCGCGTGCTGCGGATCCTCAAGCGGCCGGGCTCCCGGGTCGAACGCGGCGACGCCGTCGTCGAGCTCGACACCAGCGAGTCGGTCCTCGCCCTCGACAAGCTGCAGAGCGACCTCCGCGTGAAGGAGAACGACCAGGCCGAGCGACGCCTGACGCTCAAGACCTCGCTCGCCGACCTCGACGGCCGGATCGCGGTCAAGCAGCTCGAAGTCGAATCCGCTGAAGCGCGTCTGGCCGGCGACCGCACGCTGGTCGGCGAGGGCCTGCTCTCGCGCGACGCCTTCCGGCGCTCCGAGCTGGCCCTGACTCAAGCCCGCATCGAGCTGGAGCAGCTCCGGACGGCGCGCACCAACTCGGAGGCGTCGACCCAGGTCGCCCTCGACACCCTGACCCTGGAGCGCGGCACGCTGGACAAGGAAGCCACCCAGGCGCGCCGCCTCGTCGAGCTCTCCACGACCAAGTCGGACCGCGCCGGCGTCGTCACCTGGGCCCTGTCGCAGGAGGGCGCGCTGGTCCGCAAGGGCGACGTCATCGCCCGCCTGGCCGACCTCTCCTCCTATCGCGTCGACGCCACCGTCTCGGACGTCCACGCCGGCAAGCTCCACCCAGGCATGCCCGCCGTGGTCCTGATCAACGAGCAGCCGATGGCCGGCACCGTCGCCACCGTGTACCCGACCGTCGAGAACGGCGTCGTCCGCTTCACGGTGGCGCTCGACGATGCGGCTCGCGCCGGCCTGCGACCCAGCCTGCGCGTCGACGTCCACGTCATCACCGAGCGCAAGGCGCGCGCGATGCGGGTCTCACGCGGGCCGTTCGCCGACGACGCCTCCCGCCGTGCCTTCGTCGTGCGCGGAGACCGCGCCGTGCGTGTCCCGCTGGTGCTCGGCGTCGGCGGCGTCGACACCATCGAAATCGTGTCCGGCGCGTCGGAGGGCGACGAGCTGATCGTCTCCGACATGCGCGACTACCTGCACCTCGAGCAGATCACCCTGAAATAGCACCCTGCAATAGCGTTTCCTTACGAGACAGACATGATTCGACTCCACGCCATCGAAAAGGTCTACCGCACCGACCGCATCGAGACGGTCGCGCTCGCCGACGTCACCCTCGACGTCGAGAAGGGCGAGTTCATTTCGATCATGGGCCCGTCGGGCTGCGGCAAGAGCACGCTGCTCAACTTGATGGGCCTGCTCGACGTGCCGAGCAAGGGGAAGGTCGAGATCAACGGCGCGCACATCAACGGCGCCGGCGACGCGGCGCTGGCGGCGATCCGCAACCGCGAGATCGGCTTCATCTTCCAGACCTTCCACCTGGTCTCGGACCTGAGCGTGCTGGACAACGTCCAGATCCCGCTCCTCTACCGCAAGATGTCGAACGGCGAGCGGCGCAAGCTGGCCGAGGCCGCCCTCGAGCGCGTCGGCCTGTCGGCGCGGCTGCATCACTTCCCGTCGCAGCTCTCGGGCGGCCAGCAGCAGCGCGTCGCGATCGCGCGCGCGGTGGTCGGCCGGCCGGCCATCCTGCTCGCCGACGAGCCGACCGGCAACCTCGACTCGCACATGGGCGACGAGGTGATGGCGCTGCTCAAGGATCTCAACCAGAACGACCAGACGACCATCGTCATGGTCACGCACGACCCCCAGAAGGCCCAGCAGACGGCGCGGACGGTGCGGCTCTTCGACGGACGGCAGGTATGCTGAAACACTACCTGACGATGACGATCGCCGTGCTGAAGCGGCGGCCGTTCTACACCGCGATCAGCCTGTTCGGCATCAGCTTCACGCTGCTGGTGCTGATGGTGATCTCGGCAATGGCCGATCACGCCCTGGCGCCGATGGCGCCCGAGTCGCGACAGGCGCGGATGCTCGGCGTGCACAGCGCGGTGATGTACGGGCCGAACAGCACGTGGTCGAGCGATGCGGGCTACTTGCTCTTCGACCGCTACGCCAAGAACCTGCCCGGCGTCGAGGAGCTGACGCTTTTCAGCTCGTTCCAGACCGTCACCACCTACCTGGGCGACCGGCGCATCTCGTCCAACCTGAAGCGCACGGATGCGGCGTTCTGGCGCGTCTTCGACTTCACGTTCATCGAAGGGGGCCCCTACGGCAAGGGCGACATCGACGAAGCCCGCTACGTCGCGGTCATCAGCCGCGAATCGCGGCAGCGGCTGTTCGGCGGCGGGGCGGCGCTCGGCAAGAGCTTCGAAGCGGACGGCCAGTCGTTCCGCGTCATCGGCGTCGTCGAGAACGTCTCCGACATGCGCGTCGTCCCCTACGCCGACGTGTTCGCGCCGCTGACCACGGCCAAGAGCGACGCCTACAAGCATCAGATCATGGGCGGCTTCCACGCGGTGGCCCTGGCCCGCACCACGAGCGACCTGCCGATCATCCGCGAGGAGTTCAACGCGCGGATTGCCAAGGCGGAGTTGCCGGACAAGACCTACACCAACATCGTCGCGCCGTTCGAGACGGCCTACGACTCGATCGCCCGGGAAGGCCCGTGGGCCGATCGCAAGAGCCCGGAGCGGCAGGGCGCCAAGCTGACGTTGGTCGTCGCGGTCCTGGCGCTGTTGTTCGTGACGCTCCCGACGGTGAACTTGATCAACATCAACATCAGCCGCATCCTCGAGCGCGCCTCCGAGATCGGCGTGCGCAAGGCGTTCGGCGCCCCGACCCGGACCTTGGTGGCCCAGTTCGTCGTCGAGAACGTGATCCTGACGCTCGCCGGCGGGGCCATCGGCCTGGTGCTCGCGGCGCTGGTGCTGCGCGCGCTCAACCAGAGCGGCTTCATCGCCCACTCGGCGTTCGCCGTGAACCTGCGCGTCTTCGCCTATGGAACGATGATCGCGGTGGCGTTCGGCCTGATCTCCGGTGTCTACCCCGCCTGGCGCATGGCCCGGCTGCATCCGGTCGAAGCGCTCAAGGGAGGACCGTCCCGATGACCCGCCACCTGATCCGCCTGATCTGGAACCGCAAGCGGCAGAACGTGCTGCTGGCGGTCGAAATCCTCTGTTCGTTCCTGGTCCTGTTCTTCGTCGTCTTCCTGGCGCTCCACTTCGGGGTGAACGCCCGGAAGCCGCTCGGGTTCGGCATCGATCGCGTCTGGAACGTCGACATCGGACGTCCGCGCGAGCTCCCCGGCAGCCGCGAGGGAGACGCCGCAGCCGCGCAGGAGAAGGCTGCCGCGCGGGCCCGCGAGCGCGACAACATCCGGCGCCTGATCGCCGCGGCCCGCGAGTTGCCGCAGATCGAGCTCGTCGCCGGGTCCTTCACCGGCCCCTACGCCAACTCGACGTGGGGCAGCGGCATGGACTTCACCGATGGGCGCCATTTCGAGTTCCGCTACAACGGCGTGACCGACGACTTCCTGCGCCTCCTGTCGATGCCGATGGCGGCCGGCCGCGGCTTCACGCGGGAAGATGACGGCGCCGCGGCCGATCCCGTGCTGCTCAACGCCCGCCTGGCCCGCGAGATGTTCGGCGACGCGTCGAGCGCGGTCGGCAAGGTCCTGCCGCAGAAGATCGACCCGAATGACAAGCCCGGTCCGACCGACCCGCCGCGGCTGCCGAAGCGCGTCGTTGGCGTCTTCGAGGACTTCCGCCAGCACGGCGAGTACGCCGTGCCGTGGCCGGTGATGTTCGAGCGCCTGCGCTCCGACGGTGACGTGGGCCCCGTGCCCGATCGCCTGCTGATCCGCGTGCGCCCGGGCACGGCCGCGTCGTTCGAGCCGGTCCTGGTGAGGCGGCTGCAGCGTGAGGCGCCGGACTGGTCGTTCGAAGTGTCGACCCTCGACCATCTGCGAGAGAAGAAGCTGAGCGACTACACGATGCCCCTCAGCCTGCTGGCGGTCGTCGCCGGGTTCCTGCTGTTGATGGTCGCGCTGGGCCTGACCGGCGTGGTCTGGCAGAGCGTCACGCAGCGGCTGCGCGAGTTCGGGCTGCGGCGCGCGGCGGGCGCCGCCGGCGCCTCGGTGCGCCGGCAGGTGCTGGCCGAAATGGCGGTGATGACCACCTTTGCGTTGCTCGCCGGGGCGGCGCTCCTGGCGCAGGTGCCTCTCCTGCCGCTCCCGCGCGAGCTGGCGTTCTCGCCCATGGTCTTCGGCGGCGCGGTTGCGATCTCGGCAGGCGCCATCTATTGTCTGACCCTGGCGTGCGGCTGGTACCCCAGCCGCCTGGCGACGCGGATTCCGCCGGCCGAGGCGCTGCGCTACGAGTAGCGGCCCCGCCGATCCCCGCTCATGATCCTCATCATCGACGACGACCAGGCCGTGACGGCGTCGCTCGCCCTGCTGCTGAAGCAGGCGGGCTTCGTCTCGACCGCCGCGGCGTCGCCGGACGAGGCGATCGAGGTGCTGCGCCGGCAGCCCTGCCAGCTCGTGATCCAGGACATGAACTTCTCGCGCCGCACCTCCGGCGAGGAAGGCCTGGCGCTGCTGCAACGGATCAAGGCGCTGACACCGGGGCTGCCGGTGGTGCTGCTCACCGCCTGGGGATCGATCGGCCTCGCGGTCGAAGGGATGAAGGCCGGCGCCGCCGACTTCGTCACCAAGCCGTGGACCAACCAGCAGATGCTGGAGACGGTCAAGACGACGCTGGGGCTGGCCGCCTCACGCGACGCCGCCGACGAGCAGGCCGCCACCCGCGACGAGCTCGACGCCCGCTTCGACTTCGGCCCGCTGGTCGGACGCGACGCCAAGATGCTCCGCGTGCTGCAGCTGCTCGGCCGCGTCGCGCCGACGCAGGCCTCGGTGCTCATCACCGGCGAGAGCGGCACCGGCAAGGAGCTGGTCGCCGAAGCGTTGCACCGCAACAGCCCGCGCGCCGATCGATCGTTCGTCAAGGTGAACCTGGGCGGCATCTCGTCGTCGCTGTTCGAAAGCGAGATGTTCGGCCACGTCCGCGGCGCCTTCACCGACGCCCGCGCCGACCGCAAGGGCCGCTTCGAGGTCGCGCACGGCGGCACCATCTTCCTCGACGAGATCGGCGATCTCGATCCGGCGTCGCAGGTGAAGATGCTGCGCGTGCTCCAGGATCGCACCTTCGAGGTGCTCGGCTCGAGCCAGCGGCGTGAGGTCGACGTGCGCGTCGTGTCGGCGACCAACCGCGCGCTGCCCGACATGGTCGCGCGCGGCGAGTTCCGCGAGGACCTGCTCTACCGCATCAACCTGATCACCGTGCACCTGCCGCCGCTGCGCGAGCGGCCGGACGACATCCCGCTGCTCGCCTCCCGCTTCCTGCAGGCGGCCGCGGCTGCATATCGACGCGAGACCGTCGTGCTGACGCCGGCAGCGGCGCGCTGGCTGCAGGCGCAGCCCTGGCCCGGCAACATCCGGCAGCTGCAGCAGGCGGTCGAGCGGGCGGTGCTCGTCGACAGCCGCGATCGTCTGGACGTCGAGAGCTTCACCGACCTCGCCGCGGCGCCGGGCCGCGAGGCCGCCGGCGATTCGCTGCCCGACGTCGGCGCCATGACGATGGACGAGATCGAGCGGGCGATGATCCTCAAGTCGCTGCGCCACCACGGCGGCAACATCAGCCGCGTCGCCGAATCGCTCGGCCTGAGCCGGCCGGCGCTGTATCGGCGCTTCGAGAAGTACGAGATCTCCGTGTGAGCTTCCGCACCCGGCTGGTGACCTACTTCGTGGTCGTCCACCTGGCGATGGCCGGCCTCGGCGGCTGGCTGGTGTGGACGTCGCCCTATTGGCTGGTCGGCGTCGAGGTCGGGCTGGTCGTGTCGCTCGCGGTGGGCATCGGCCTGGTGCGGCGCGCCATCGGCTACCGCGGCCTGGCCGCCGACGCCCGACGCCTCGTCCACGACGAGGCGTTCACGTCGCGCTTCCTGCCGGTCGGCGAGCCCGACGTCGACGAGCTGATCGCGCTCTACAACCGCATGGTCGATCGCCTGCGCGACGAGCGCGTGCGGCTGGCCGAGCAGCACCAGTTCCTGGCCCAGGTCATCGCCGCCTCGCCGTCGGGCATCGTCGTGCTCGGCTTCGACGACGAGATCGCCAGCGTCAACCCGGCTGCGGCGCAGCTGCTCGATCGCGCCGCGCCCGAGGCCGCCGGCCGCCGCCTCGCGGCACTCGACACGCCGCTCGCCGGCGCGCTGGCGACGCTGGTCAACGGCGAGTCCCGCGTCGTCGGCGTCGACGGCGCCAGCCGGCTCCGCATCTACCGAGGCGGCTTCATCGATCGTGGCTTCCCGCGCGCCTTCTTCGTGATCGAAGAGCTTACCGGCGAACTGCGCCAGGCCGAGCGCGCCGCCTACGAAAAGCTGATCCGCGTGATGTCGCACGAGGTCAACAACACCGTCGCCTCGTCGACGTCGCTGTTGCAGTCGTCGCTCACCTACGCGCGCGAGCTGGGGGCCGAGAACCGGCGCGATTTCGAGGACGCCCTCGGCGTGGTCATCGTCCGGACGACGCAGCTCAACACGTTCATGAAGGGCTTCGCCGACGTCTTCCGCCTGCCGGCGCCGGCGCGGCAGCCGTGCGAGCTGGTCGGGATCCTCGAGCGCGTCGTGGCGCTGCTCAGCGCACGGCCGGAGGCCGCCGGCGTCGCCTGGCGGTGGGAGCTGGACGCGCCGTCCATCCGCGTCAGCGCCGATCCGACGCAGCTCGAACAGGCGCTCCTGAACATCGTGAAGAACGCCGCCGAGGCCGTCGGCGCCGAAGGCACGGTGCTCATTCGGGCGATGTCGAAGACGCAGCCGCCGCGCCTGGTGATCGAGGACAACGGGCCCGGCCTCACGCCCGAAGCCCAGGCCAACCTGTTCACGCCGTTCTTCAGCACCAAACCGGGCGGCCAGGGCATCGGCCTGACGCTGGTCGGCGAGATCCTCGCCGGCCACGGCTTCG
>JANOIR010000057.1:0-14586 GCA_031407765.1 Vicinamibacteraceae bacterium | reverse complement strand
CGGTCGCGCGTGAGAGCGCGACCGCCAACGAACTCAGTCCTGCCGGAGCGCCGCTGACACGTCTCCGCGCCCGGCCCGCCAAGCCGGCACCAGACAGGCGAGCGCGGCGACGCCGGCGAAGGCCAGCGCCGCGCCGCCGAGCGATGCCGGGTCGGTGGCGGCCACGTCGAACAGCAACGCCCGGAGCAGTCGGCCGACGAGCAGCGCGCCGGCGACGCCGCCGGCCACGCCAATGGCGACGAGCCGTGCCCCCTCGCCGAGCACCAGCGCGACCACCTGGTGCCGGCGCGCCCCGATCGCCTGGCGGACGGCCAGCTCCTTCGTCCGCGCCCCCACCGAGAGCGAGAGCACGCCGTAGAGCCCGACCGCGGCGAGCAGCGTCGCAACGATCGCGAAGCCAGCCAGCAGGCGCAGCGCGAAGACCTGGGCCGCCGTCGACGCGCGGCGGATCGCGGCCATCGTGGTGACGTGCTCGACAGCCACCGTCGGCTGGAGGGCGCGTAGCGCGGCGCGGACCTGTGGCGCCAGCGCCAGCGGGTCGCCGGCGGCGCGCACGACCAGGTGTTTCGAGAAGGCCCCGTTCTGGCGGAACGGCACATACAGCTCGGGCTCCGGGCGTTCCCGTATCCGCTCGGTCCGCATGTCGTCGAGCACGCCGACGATGGTGACCGGCTTGTCGTCGCCTGGATAGCGCAGCTGCCGGCCCACGGCCACGCCGTCGCCCAGATGCTGCCGGACGAAGGCGCGGTTCACGATCCCGACCCGCGGCGCGCCCTCGTTGTCGGTCGGCAGGAACAGCCGGCCGTCCAGCAGGCGCACGCCCATCACGGCGAAGTAGTCCTCGGTCACCGCCCGCAGTGGCAGGCTGATGCGGTCGACGATGGCTGACGACGCCGCGGCGCGCCCGGCCACTTCGATCTCGGCCGGCCAGCTGTTGCCGGTGAGCGGCACGCCCCACGCGAAGGCGACGTGGCGGACGCCCGGGATCGCGGCGACGCGCTCCAACGCCTGCTCGTGGAAGGCGCGCGTCTGGTCGCGCGCCCCGACGTGGGTGACGGTCATCGCCAGGATGCGCTCGGTCTCGTAGCCGGGGTGGACCCGATCGAGGTTGCGCGCGGTGCGCAGGAGCAGCGCGGCGCCGGCCAGCAGCGAGACGGTGAGCACGACCTGCACGGCGGCGACGGCGGCCAGCAGGCGCCGCTCGGTGCGCCCGGCCGTCGTCCGCGATCCCTTGAGCAGGCCGAATCGATCGCCCCACGAGGCCCGGAGCGCCGGCAGCAGGCCCGCGACGAGGCCGGCGGCGAGCGCGGCGAGGGCGCCGAAGAGCAGGACCGGCCAGCCGACCGCGACCGCGTCCGCGCGCGGTACGGCGTGGCCGCCGATGGCCTGCAGCACTCGGACGATGCCGTAGGCGAGTCCCGCGCCGAGGATCGCGGCGGAGATCGCGAGGGCCACCCCTTCGACCAGGACGAGCCGGAACAGACGGGCACGCCCGGCGCCGATCGCCGCGCGCGTCGCGTACTCCTGCTGGCGCTGCAGGCCCCGCGCGAGCAGCAGGCCGCTGACGTTGGCGCAGGCGATCAGGAAGAGCAGGCCGACGGCGCCGAAGAGCGGCACGAGCAGGCGCTCGCCCTCGGCGTTCAGCACCTCGCGCACCGGATGGGCGGTCGCGCTGAGTCCGGCGAGCCGGGGGTCGGCCTTGGCGACGCCGGCGGACATGGCCGCGACCTCGGCGCTCGCGTCCGCCGCCGTCGCGCCGGCCTTCAGCCGCGCGATGACGTTGCCGGCGCCCCGCTCAGGGCGCGACTCGTCCGGCGTCAGCCCGAGCCAGAAGTCGACCTTGGCGTCGAGGTCGTAGTTCGGCTCGGCGGCCGCGCCGGGGTCTGGCAGGAAGCGCAGACCGGGTGGCATCACCCCGACGACCGGCAGCGGAGCACGCATCCGGCTGAGCGTCACCGCCTTGCCGACGATGTCCGGATCGCCACCGAACTCGCGCTGCCACAGGTCATAGCCCAGGAGGATGGCGCTCGGCGGCGCGCCCTGGTTGCCGGGCAGATCCGGCCGGCTTACTTCGCTCGCCGTGAAGGTGCGGCCCAGCAACGGGCGCACCCCGACGACGTCGAAGAAGTCGCGAGTCACGACCATGCCGCCGAGCGACCGGCTGCCGTCGCCTTTGACCAGGAAATTGAACGTCCAGCGGTACATTGCCGTCCGCTCGATGGTCCGTGCCTGCCGCCAGGCGAGCCATTGGCCGGCCGTCGGGGTGCGGTCGTAGGGCTGGCCGTCGACGCGGACCGGCGTCACCAGGACCAGCCGGTCCGGCGCGGTGTAGGGCGGCGGCGAGAGCAGCACGCCCTGGATCAGCCCGAACATCGCGGCCGCCGCGCCGATCCCGACGGCGAGCGTCGCGACCGCCACGATGGCGTACGCCGGGTGGGTCCGGAGCTGCCGGAACGCGTAACGCAGGTCGTCGATCATCGCCGCCGTCCTCCAGGCAAGAATGTCCGCCTGTGTAGACGAGCGACGCCCCTCCGGGGTTTACGGCTACGGCGCGATGTTCTGATTCGTCCGGAAGACGTTTTCCGGGTCGAACTGCCGCTTCAGCTCGACGAGGCGGGCGTAGTTGGCACCGTAGGCGGCGGGCACCCGCGCCGCCTCGTCGGCGGTCATGAAGTTGACGTAGGCGCCACCGGAGGCGAACGGCGCCGACGCCGCGTAGAACGCGCGCGCCCAGCTCACACAGGCCTCGTCGTCGAACGGGTGGTCCCAGCGCGCGTGCACGTTCACCACCAGGCGCGCGTCGCGTCCGGCATACGCCGTGGCCGACATCGGGACGCGGTTGGCGGCGCCGGAGACCAGCGCGACGAAGATCTCGCTCTGGTCCGACGGCAGCCGCCCCGCGTACGTCGCCAGCGCATCGATCGCGCTGTCGCTCAGCGCGGTGAAGTTGTGCGACTTCCAGTAGTTGCGAGCGCCCGGCGCGAGCAGGGGATCGAACGCCTGCTGCCAGGCGTCGTACGGCACCGGCCCGACGTGCTCGCCCAGGGCCGGGGCGAACTGCCGCAGCGCGTCGACGTGCGCCGCGGTCTCGGTCGCGTCGCCCGTGGAGAAGAGGGCGAGCACCACCACCTCCTGGCCGTGCACCTCGGCCGGCAGGAAGGGCAGTGGTGGCGCCTTGCGCAGCACCGCCCAGACGTTGAAGGATTCGGGGGCCCGTTCTACGAAGGCGCGGTACTGCCGCAGGATGTCCCGGCAGCGATCCATCGGGAAGACGAGCAGGCCGGCCACCACCGGCCCTGGCATCGGGTGCAGCGCGAACTCGAACTCGGTCACCACGCCGAAGTTGCCGCCGCCGCCCCGCAGGGCCCAGAACAGGTCGGGGTGCTCGTCGAGGCGGGCGCGGCGGATCGTGCCGTCGGCCCCGACGACGCGTGCCGATAGCAGGTTGTCGACGGTCATGCCGTGCGTCCGCGTCAGCCAGCCGAAGCCGCCGCCCAGGGTCAACCCGGCGACACCGGTCGTCGAGTTGATCCCGAGCGGCGTCGCCAGGCCGTGCACCAGCGTCGCCCGATCGACATCGGCGAGGAGCGCGCCCGGCTCGACGATCGCGCGCCGCGCCGCGGCGTCGACGCGGACGCGGTTCATCGCCGAGAGATCGATCATCACACCGCCGTCGCAGACGGAGGTGCCGGCGATGTTGTGGCCGCCGCCGCGGACCGATACCTCCAGCCCGCGTTCGCGGGCGAAGGCGAGCGCCGCGACGACGTCGCCGGCGTCGGCGCAGCGCACGATCGCCGCCGGCCGGCGATCGATCATCGCGTTCCAGATGGCGCGGACGCCATCGTAGGAGGGATCGCCGGGAAGGACGACGGCGCCCTTCACGGCGAGCTGGAGTGCGTGCGTGTCGAGCACGCGGGCGGAGACGTTCACGAGAGTCACCTCTGGGTCACGCTGGGAAGTGGGGAAAGCCGGCGTCGCCTCAGGGCTGGCCGTGCGTGCGGGCGGTCGCGGTTGGCGTTTCCGCGGGCTCGAAGCCGGCGCACGACACCGCGGGGTTCCAGTCGACGAAGGTGCCTTTCACGTTCGGGCGCCAGGCCCAGACATGCAGCTCGTAGAACGCGGGGAGCCCGTACCGGTTCGGGCTGTTCACGAGGTGCGTCTGCTGGCCCATGATCACCGGCGGCGCGGCGCCGTTCTGCGTGTGCCATTCCGAGGCGACCACGATGTACTCGACGCCGACCAGCCGGGCGCGGCCCTTCTTCACTTCGTAGATCAGCGCCTCGGGCTCCTGCGGATCGATCGTGCCGTCGAACAGGATCGACCCCTTGATGAAGTGGACGCCCATCGCGCCCTCCTCGGGCCCGCTCACGCAGGCGTTGGCCGACAGCCAGCCCTGGCCTTCCGCTTCAGCCGGATCGCGATACCGCTCCGTGGCCCGCAGCACGACCTCGACCAGGCCGCTCGCCTGCGTCGTTGCCGGCTCGGACGCCGCTGCCAGCCCCGGCGCGCACGCGAGCACCGCCGCTGCCAGTCCACACCACACCGCACGTCGAATCGTCGTCACCATCATCTGCACCTCGCAAGGGGGTCGGTTGTCGTGAGGTATTCTCGCGACCGCTCCAGTGCGGCGGGGAGAGAACGCGAGGTGACGTCACCGTGACCACCGCCAGCGGCGGTTCGCTCGCGGGTAACATGGCGTTCTCGTGAAGATGGTGGCGGTGATGGGTGACAGAGGCTGATCCCCGGCCGATGGTGCCGGTCGACGTCGAGCGGGCCCGCGCCCACGCGCGCCGGGTGCTCGAGAGCGACGCGTTCGCGAAAGCGCCCAGCCTGCGCCGGCTGCTCGCCTATGTCGTCGACGAGACGTTCGCCGGCCGGGCCGACGCCCTGAAGGAGTACACGATTGGCGTCGAGGTGTTCGGGCGGGGCGAAAGCTTCGACCCGCGTGCCGACACGATCGTCCGCGTCCAGGCCCGCCGGTTGCGCGCCAAGCTGGAGCAGTACTACGCGATCGAAGGCCACGCCGACGGACTCGCCATCCACGTGCCGACCGGCGGCTACCTGCCGCGATTCCGGGAGGCCCCGCGCTCGGCGGCTGCCACCGCGGACGGCCAGCGGGCCGGGACGCTGCCGATCCCGCTCCCGCCGGCCGACGACCCGGCGGCGCCGCCAACCGCGCGCCGTGCTGCCTCTGTGCCGGTGCCTCGCACCGCGCTCCTCGGCCGCGACGCCGACATCGCCACGACGCTCGCCGCCCTCCGCGCCGGCTCCAGCCGGCTGCTGACGCTGTCAGGGCCCGGCGGCAGCGGCAAGACGCAGCTGGCACTGCACGTCGCCGCCGAAGCCGCCGCCGACTTCCCAGGCGGCGTCCACTTCGTCGGGCTCGGCTCGGTGACCGCCGCCGCCGACGTCGGGCCGGCGCTGGCGCAGGCGCTCGGCCTGTCGCGCATCGAGCGCGGGTCGGTCGACGAGGCGCTCCGCGCCCACGTCCGCGTCACCCTTCGCGCCCGCACGCTGCTCGTGCTCGACAACTTCGAGCAGCTCCTGGGCGCCGCACCGTTGCTCGTCGCGCTGATCGAATCGACCGCCGCGCTGACGGTGCTCGTGACCAGCCGCGCGGTGCTCCGCGTCTCGGGCGAGCAATGTATCCCGGTGCCGCCGCTGCCGGTGCCGGACATGGCGCGCCTGCCGCCGCCGGCGGTGCTGGCACACAATCCGGCGGTCGCCCTGTTCGTCCGCCAGGCCGCGGCGCGGCAGCCCGACTTCGCCCTGACCGCCGACAACGCCAGCGCCATCGCCGAGATCTGCGTGCGCCTCGACGGCCTGCCGCTTGCCATCGAGCTGGCGGCGGCGCGCGTGCGGATCCTCGCGCCGACACAGATCCTGACCCGCCTGGAGCGCCGGCTCGCGCTGCTCGTCGGCGGGGGGCGCGACCTGCCCGTCCGGCAGCAGACGCTGCGTCAGGCCATCGACTGGAGCCACGAACTGCTGAGCGATGCCGAGCGGCGCTTGTTCCGCCGCCTCGCCGTCTTCGCCGGCTCGTGCACGCTCGAAGGGGCCGAAGCCGTCTGCAACGCGCGCCAGGATCCGGACCTCTCGGTAATGGACGGGATGTCGTCGCTGGTCGACAAGAGCCTGATCCATCACGTCGACGCGGCACCGTCCGAGCCGCGGTTCGCGATGCTGGAGACGGTGCGGGAGTACGCGCTGGAGCAGCTGGCCGCGAGCGGCGAGAGCCCGGTGACGCGGCGCGCCCATGCCGCTTACTGCATCGTGCTCGCCGAAGAGGGGCTCGGGCCGCGCTCGGCCGCGCAGCGGGAGGACTGGCTGGCCTCCTGCCAGCGCGAGCACGACAACCACCGCGCCGCGCTCGATCACCTGATCAGCACCGGAGACGCCGAGTGGGCGCTCCGCCTGGCGCTGGCCCTGTCGGACTACTGGGATCGGCGCGACCATCGCCTCGAAGGGTTCGCCCGCTTCCAGGCGCTGCTGCGCCTGCCCGCCCTGGCGGCGCGCACCAAGGCGCGTGCGACCGCTGTCGCCTTCGCCAGCCTGCTCGCGCCAGTGCTGGAGGCGACCAGCGGCGCCCAGGAGGCGCTCGCCATCTATCGCGAGCTCGGCGATCTGCGCGGGGTGGTCGGGCAGTTGAACAACCTCGGTGTCAATCACCGCTTCAGCGGCGACTACGCGGGCGCCCGCGCCTGGCTCGAGGAGAGCGTCCGCACCTGCCGTCAGCTCGGGGATCGCGCCGCCGTCGCATCGGCACTGAGCAACCTCGCCGACGTGCGGCGCCGGCAGGGTCACTATGCGGAGGCCCGGGCCGCGCTGGTGGAGGCGCACGACCTGTTCGAGCAGACCGGGCACGCGCTCGGCCGGGGCTGGTCGTTGAACCACCTCGGCGACGTCGCGCGCGCCGCCGGGGACCTCGCGGATGCCCGCGAGCACTACCGGCGCGGCGCCGACGTCTTCCGGGCCCTCGGCGACGTCATGGGCGTGGCGCGATCGGCCGTCGACCTCGGCCACCTGGCGTGCGAGGAGGGCGATGTCGCCGCCGCGTACGCCCTTTTCGCCGACGCGCTGGAAAGGTTCGCCGGCGTCAACCATCGGCTCGGCATCGCCATCGCGCTCGAAGCGTTTGCCTGCGCGGCCGTCGCGGCGGGCGATCTCGATCGCAGCCTCACGCTGGCGGGCGCGGCCGCTACGGTCCGGCGCGGCGTCGGGGCGAGCGCCGCTGGCGCCCACGACCAGGGCACGCGGCTCGATCCGCGCGTCGCCGATCTCTGGGTGCTCGACGCGCCGGCCGCGGTCGCCCGGCGCGAGGCAGGCGCGATGATGTCGCTCGAACAGGCTGTGGCGTATGCAAGACGGTCCGCGCTACGCGCGCTCGAGGATTGACGACTGGTCGGGGCGCCGACCGGCAGGCGTCGGCCCGCATCGCCTCATCGGCACTCGAACTGGTCGGGGCTCCGGCCATCGCCCTTGCCGGTGTAGACGGCTTTCTTGGGATGGGCGCAGACCTTGCGCGCGCCGCCGCCGGCGAAGCTGGCGGTGAGCTCCACGGGCACCGCGCCGCTGGTCGCCCATGCATCGAGGGCGTCAAGAAAGGCGACGCGATCGGGCCCGGGGCCGCCGCCGCAATGGAGCACGCCCGGCAGCATGAAGAGCTTCACGTCGTTCGTCGCGGTCGGGTCCTTCGCCAAGACCGCGTCGATGTAGCGGATGCTCATCAGCGGTGAGAGCGCCGGGTCCGACCAGCCGTGGTACATGAGAAGCTTGCCGCCGCTGCCGCGGAACGCCGACAGATCGGGATCCATGGGTGAGAGCGTCGCCTGCAGCACCCGGGTCTCGTCGGTGAAGGTCGAGAGATTGAAGTCCTTGTAGGACCACGTGGGGTCCTGCTTGACGAAGTAGCGCAGGAAGTCGACGCTGAAGCCAAACGCCAGGCTGGGCCGGCCGGGACCGCCGACGTTGTTCACGCCGACCAGCCACGGGCTCCAGCCGGAGCGGGCCTCGCCTTCAGCGCCATACGGGAAGCCCACGTGATACGGCTTGCCGTCGAGCGTCGGGCCCTTGGTGATCGCCTCGACCGCGGCGATCTCCGACTCCGAGAAACAGCCCTCCTGGTTGCCGCTCCTGCAGGCAATCGTGCGGATGTCGAACCGGCACGCAGTCGGATCGGCCATCACGCCGTCGGCGAGGCCGTCATCGGCGTCGCACGTTGCCAGGACCGCCTTTTCGAGTGTCTGCAGCTTGGCCATCGACAGCGTCGGCGTGCTCAGTTGCGCGGGATCCGGGTACATCACGCGCGTGATGTGCAGGAACGTGGCGATGATGCCGCGGATGTCCTGCGCCGGTGCGCCGGCGAGGATGGCGTCGAAATCGTCCGGGTAGCGCTGCGCCGACATCAGCCCTGCGCGACCGCCGTTCGAGCAGCCGGCGAAGTAGGCTTTCTCCGGGGCGCGGCCGTAGCGCGCCTTGACGGCGGCCTTCGACGTTTCGGTGACGCGATGAATCGCGGCGTGGCCGTAGTTGACGATGCGCTCGAGATTGTTCAGCGCCCAGGCGCCGTCGGTCGCCCCGCCCGCCCCGACATGGCCCGTATCCGTGCCGGCGACCGCATAGCCCTTCTGCAGGGCCTGCAGGTTGAGCGCCTGGCTATCGACGCGGCCGGCGTAGCCGCCCTGGCCGCCCATCACGAACTTGCCGTTCCAGGTCTCGGGCAGCCACAGCGAGAAATTGATCTCCTTGCCGATGACTCCGTCGACTTTGCACAGCGGCACCGGCGATGTTGCGGGTGCCGCGGCCGTGATCTTCACGTCCGGTGCGGTGAAGCCTTTCATCGCATCGCAGACGACCTGCGCCCGTGCGGTCCCGGCCAGGCCGGCCACGAGGGCCATCGCGCAGACTCCCGACCGGATCATCTGATCCTCCCCTCGTGGGCGAACGACTACTGGAAGTTCGACGGGTCGAGCAGGCGGCGGACCGCGGCGACGCGGTCGACGGGGAGGCCGGTCAGGCGCGCGTGCGCGACGATGAGGCTTTCGTCAGGCGCGTAGTAGACGCAGTACATCTTGTCGTCGGTGACGAAGCTGTGGATCCACTGGATGTCCGGCCCGAGGTCGGCCAGGGCGCTCAGGGACTTCAGCGACGCGTCGCGGATCTGGGTTTCCGACCAGTCGGCGATGCCCGGCACGATGCGCTCGATGACGAACTTCGGCATGCGCCCCTAGAATACTGCCTCAGGAGGCCGACGAGCACCGATGCCCCGAATGACTCTATCGCTTCACCGTCTCACCGCGACTCGAGCAATCGTGCCAGCCGGCGATCCGCGTCGCGCGCGACGCCAGCGTGTCCATCGGCGATGGTGTCGAAGGGCAGTTCCTTGAGCGGGGGAAGTGCGGCGAGGTTGCGGGCCGGATCCTCCGAGAACAACCAGCCGACGGTGGTCAGGCCGTCGCCCTTGCGCATCAGCGAATCGCCCGTGAAGAGCATCGGCCCGTGCAGGTACATCATGCTGCCCGGCGAATGCCCCGGCGTCGCGATGGCCGTGAAGTGGATACCATCGAACTCCAGCGCCTCACCTCCGCGGAGCTCGGTCATCGCGGGGGGCGCCGGCGGGAGCGGCAGCAGCGCGCCGACGATGGCGCCGAACGGCGCGTAGTGGCTGCGGTCGCCGCGGATCATGGCCGAGTCGGCCGTGCCGACGAAGACGGTCGCGGCCGGGAACCGGGTGGCAGCGGCGACGTGGTCCGGGTGGCCGTGGGTGATCAGCACCGCGCGGACGTCGCCGGGGGAGAGGCCCTGCGCACGCAGTTCGCCGAGGATCGCCGCGCCCGAGGCGTCCATGCCGGCGTCGACCAGGACGGCGCCGTGCTGCGATCGCACGATCCAGGCGTAGGCGCCGCCGGTCTCGACGCCGACGATACCGGCGCCCGCGTCGACCCGCGGCCCGTCGGGTGGCTCGCGCGTGGCGAACAGGAAGCCGAACAACAGGATGGGCAGGAGCAGCAGGCCTCCCAGCCCGAGTGCGAGCCACTTGAGCATCTTCCGCACGACACCTCCGGAGGGGAGTCGAAGCTGGACCTCGACTTTCGACAGCCGGCGAGAAAATGACTCCGGAGTGATGGCAGAGAGTCGACTCCGGAGTCGTCTTTCTGCCTACTAGACGAGCGCCGCCTGTTCGATGGCGCGGATCACGCTGTCGTAGTCGTTCGGCAGCTCGATGGGACGCCGGGCGTGCGTCGAGGCGACGCCCTCGAGCTCGCCCTCGTGGTACTGCCGCTTGAAGTCGGTGAACTTCAGGCCGTTGGCCGTCGAGATCAGCACCACGCGATCGGATCGCCGGATCTCGCCGCGCGCCACCAGCTTGGTCAGCACGGCCAGCGCCACGCCGGTGTGCGGGCAGTTGAACATGCCGGTGAGATCGGCCGCCGCGGACGCGTCGGCGAGCTCGGCTTCCGTCGCCTGCTCGACGATGCCGTTGTAGTGCTGCAGCGTACGGATCGCCTTTTTCACCGACACCGGGTTGCCGATCTGGATCGCCGACGCGAGCGTCGGCTGCGCCGCGACCGGCTCGAACGCCCAGTCGTTCTTGTAGGCGAGGTAGAGCGGGTTGGCGCGGGCCGCCTGGGCCACGACGATGCGCGGTGCCTTGGTGATGAGCCCGAGCTCGCGCATCATGTCGAACCCGGCGCCGAGGGCGCTGACGTTGCCCAGGTTGCCGCCCGGAATCACGACGACGTCGGGCACCGTCCAGTCCCACTGCTGCACGATCTCGATGGCCACGGTCTTCTGGCCCTCGAGCCGCAGGCTGTTCATCGAGTTCGCCAGGTAGACGAGCCCCTCGTCGGCGAGGCGCTGGACGATGCGCATGCAGCCGTCGAAATCGGTGTCGAGCGACAGCACCTTGGCGCCGTTGGCGAGCGGCTGCAGCAGCTGCGCCACCGAGACCTTGCCGCGCGGCAGGATCACGATCGCCGGGATGCTGGCGGCGGCGCAGTAGGCGGCGAGCGAGGCCGAGGTGTCGCCGGTCGACGCGCAAGCGACGGCGCGGATGCTGGTGCCCTCGGCGAGCATCTGCCGTACCACCGACACGAGGACCGTCATGCCGAGGTCCTTGAACGATCCGGTGTGCGAGTTGCCGCACTGCTTGATCCACAGATCGTCGACGCCGATCGAGCGGCCGAAGCGCTCGGCCCAGAGCATGTTGGTGCCGCCCTCGTCCATCGACACGATGCACTGATCGGGGAGGCTCGGCAGCACCCACTCCTTCTTGCCCCAGACCGCCGAGCCGTAGGGCCAGGTCGTGCGCTTGTAGCGGTCGTCGAACAGCCGCATCCACGCCGAGGGCGACCGATCCTTCAGGGCCGCGATGTCGTGCGCGACCTCGAGCAGGTCGCCGCACATCGGACAGCGATACAGCGGCTTGGTGAGGGGGTACTCACCGGAGCAACCGGCGATGCAGCGGAACCAGGCGCGATAGGACATGAGGGTTAGGGCTTTCGGGTGGTCGAACGTTCAAGTTTACACGCTTCACGGCACTTCACACTCGAAACGACCCCGCCTCCGCCAAGGCTCCGGCGCGGCAGGGTGCGCCTCAGGGCTTCGTCGAGGCCCGGCGCTTTACGTTTTCGTGCGCACCTCCACACATCTCGTCCGCGAATCGCCGGACCGACACTTTTTGGCTATGTCGCTTACGCGAGCTGGTGTCGATTTCTGCTGCGAGACCAGCGACCTGCGGTGCTGGTTCGCGGCTTGCAGTAGAGGCCGCGCACCAGTGCCGTCGCCCCGCGCAACGGGACGACCCGCCCAGCATCCCTGAGACGGACATGACCCGACTGCCTGCTTCGAGCGACCGCGCCCCTGCCACGCCGACGTTCAAGGACGGGTTCGGCACGCGTGTCCGCGTCGCCGACGCCGGCGGCGACCCGGTCGAGCATCTGCAGCTCGCGCCGGAGCTGGCGGCACAGGAATCGGCCATCCGCGACCGCGTCGGACGTCTGATCAACTTCCGCCACGCCCGCTATGTCCGGCTCCGCAGCGTCGACCGCGCCAAGACCGGGCTCAAGCCGCTGGTCATCGCCTACGACGCGCTCGAAGGCCATCGCCTCTCGACGGTCCTCGAATCGATCGGCAGCCTCTCGCTGAGCGTCGAGGTCGACGTCGCGCTGCAGATCATCCGCGACCTCCTGCCGGCGATCGGCATCCTGCACGACTCGCGCAAGGTCACGCACGGCGCCATCGCCCCCGAGCGCCTGGTCTACACCACGCAGCAGCGCCTCGTCATCGTCGATCACGGCCTCGGCGCCGCGCTGATGCGCATGAACCTGCCGCGCAAGAAGCTGTGGGATCAGTTTCGCATCGCCTCGCCGGCGACCAATCGCGCCGTCTTCGACGAGAAGATGGACGTCGTGCAGATCGGGCTCGTCGCCCTCGCCCTGATGCTCGGGCGCCCGCTCGCCGACGAAGACTATCCAGCCGGCATCAAGCGCCTGATCTTCAGCATCAAGGAGACGTCGTCGCGGATCGGCTCGCGGCCGATCGGTCCGGAGCTGCGCCGTTGGCTCGAGCGTGCCACGGGCGTCGACGAGGCGCAGACCTTCACGTCGATCAAGGAGGCGCAGGACGCCTTCGAGACCGTCGTCGCCGTCGATCGCTACTTGCCGACCGCGGCGTCGGTGAAGGGGTTCTTCCTCCGCTACGACGAGCTGATCGCCAAGCTGCAGCCGGCGATCGCCGAAGCAGCGGAGGCGGCCGGCGGCGCCTCGCCGTCCAACGTCGACATCGACTCGGCGCTGTCGGCGATGCAGATGCAGGTGACGATCACGCCGCGGCGCCGCGCCGTGGTGGATGCGCCTGCGGCGTCGGAGGCCGTCGAGCTGAAGCCGATGGCGCGGGCGAAAACCCGGACGGCCGACGCGAAGGCCGAACCGGCCGCAACGGCCGAGGCCGCTCCGGCGGCGACCGTGACGTTCGGCCGGCGCAAGAGCGATCGACTCGACGCCCTCCAGGCGCTCCAGGACGAGATGAACGCGGCATCGGGCGACATCTCGGAGCTGGAACAGACCGCCGCCGTGGTCTATGACGATGCGGCCGTCCGCGTCGTCGGCAAGCCGGCCGTGGTGGCCGACAGCGAGCGGGTCGCTCGCGAAGCAGCGGAACGCGCGCGGCAGGAAGCCGAGACGCGCGAGCAGGCCGAGCGCGAAGGACGCGCGCTCGCGGAGCAGGTGGCGCGGGACGCCGCCGAACAGGTGGCGCGGGAGGCGGCGGAACGGGCCGTCGCCGAGCGCCAGGCACGCGCCGCCTCCGAGCGCGACGCCTTCGAGCGGGGCGCCAGGCATGAAGCCGAGCGGCAGGCGCACGAAGCGTCGCTGCGCGCCGCGCGGGAAGCCCCGGAGCGGGAGGCCGCCGAGCGCGCCGCCCGCGAAGCCGCCGAGCAGGCCCGCGAGTCGGCGGAGCGGGCCCGGGAAGCGGCGGAGCGCGAAGGCGCCGAGCGCGATGCGCGCCAGCGTCTCGAGCGCGACGCCGCGGCGGCCGCCGAGCGCCGTACCCGCGAGGAGGCCGAACGCGACGCCGCGGACAAGGCGGCGCAGGCGCGGCGCGAGCAGGAGGCACGCGAACGCGAGGCGCGCGCCGTCGCCGAGCGCGAGGCCGCGGAGCGGGCGTCGCGTGAGGCCGCCGCCCGCGAGGCTGCCGAGCGTCAGGCACGCGAACAGGCGGAGCGCGAAGCGCGGGTCAACGCCGAGCGCGCCACCAAGGAAGCGACCGAGCGCGCGGCCGCCGAGCGCGCCGCGGTCGAGGCGGCGGTCCGGGCCGAGCGCGAAGCGGGGGAGCGTGCCGCGGCGCAGCGGGCCGCAAAGGAAGCCGCCGAGCGCGCGGAGCGCGCCGAGCGGTTGGCCGCGGAGCGGGCCGAGCAGGCCGCCCGCGAAGCCGTGGAGCGGGCGCAGCGGGAAGCGGCCGCGCGCGAGGCCGCGGAGCGGCAGGCGCGCGAGCAGGCGGAGCGGGAAGCCCGCGCCGCGGCCGAACGTGCTGCCAAGGAAGCCGCCGATCGTGCCGCCGCGGAGCGGGCCGCGCGGGAAGCGGCGGCGCGCGCCGAGCGCGCCGAACGCGATGCCGCCGCCAAGGCCGAGCGGCTCGCTCGCGAAGCCGCCGAACGCGAGGCCGCCCTCCGCGCCGAGCACGAAGTCGCCGAACGGGCCGCTCGCCAAGCCGCCGAGCGCGCCGTCAACGAAGCGGCCGAGCGCGAAGCCGCGCATCGCGCCGCCCTCGACGCGGCCGAGCAGGCGGTCCGCGAAGCCGCCGAGTGCGCCGCCGTCGAGCGGGCCGCGCGGGAAGCGGCGGAACAGGCCGCCCGGGAGGCGTCCCAGCGCGCCCTCGCCGACCTCGCGGCGCAGCACGCCGATGCCCGGGGCGAGTTCGAAGCCGCCGGCCGCGCCGCCGCCGAACGCGCCGCGCGCGCCCACGCCGAGGCCGCCGTCCACGAGCGCCAGGCTCGCGAGCGGGCCCAGCGCGAAGCGCGCGAAGCCGGCGAACGGGCGCAGCGCGAGGCCTCGGATCGCGCCGCCGCGGAGCGGGCCGCGCGCGAGC
>JANOIR010000052.1:0-1801 GCA_031407765.1 Vicinamibacteraceae bacterium | reverse complement strand
TCGCGGTCTCACCGCTGGTCCTCGTGTTCCTCCCGTGGCTGCCGCTCCCCGTGCCATCCGTCTTTCTCATCTGGACCGGCGCGTTCGCCTCGCTGGTCTGGATCGCCGTGGCCATCGCTCTGTTTCGCCTGGCCGCGCGCCCGTGGCATCTCACGCTCTTCGGCTCGACCAAGTGGCCCGCGCTTCTGCCGGGACTGTTCGCCTTCGTGATTTTCTCGCTCGCCGCGTTTCACGCGTCGCCGGCGATTCCCGGCGGCGACGAGCCGCACTATCTCGTCATCACGCAGAGCCTCCTCACCGACGGCGACATCAAGATCGAGAACAACCACCGGCGCGGCGACTATCGCGCCTACTGGGGCGGCGATCTGCCGCCGCACGTCGTGCGCCGCGGGCGCGACGGCGAGATGTACTCGATCCACGCACCCGGGCTGCCGGCGGTGGTCCTTCCGGCGTTCGCCATCGGCGGCTATCACGGCGTGGTCGTCTTTCTGATCCTGATCGCCTCGGCTGCCTGCGCGCTGGCCTGGTGGCTCGCGTGGCGGACGACGGGCAGCGCGAGCGCCGCGTGGTTTGGCTGGGCCGCGGTCACGCTGTCGGCCCCGTTTCTTCTCGAGAGCTACACGGTTTTTCCCGATGCGCCAGGGGCCGCGATCGTCCTCACGGGCGTCTGGGCCCTGCTCAGGGCCGACTGGGAGGGAGCCGTGGAACACGCGAAACACGCGGAACACGCGAGTGAATCATGGATGCCGTGGCTTTGGCACGGAGCGGCGTTGGCGATGCTACCGTGGTTGCACACGCGTTTCGCCGTGCTCGCGGCGACGCTCGGCGGCCTGATTCTTGTGCGGCTGGCGCACGCGCCCAACGCGTTCGCGAAGGCCAGCGCGTTTCTGGCGATCCCCGCCGCGGGCGCGCTCGCGTGGATGGGATTCTTCCTGTTCGTCTACGGCACTCCCGATCCGACGGCCCCGTATGGCGGCAGCGTGGGTAGCTCGCTCGCTTTCCTGCCCAACGGCTTGGGCGGGTTGTTCTTCGATCAGGGCTTCGGATTGCTCGCGACTGCGCCGGTCCTCGCCGTCGCGTTCCTCGGCTTCGCGCTTGCCCACCGTAGCCTTGGCGAAGGTGGGCGGATGCGCCGGCTGGCGCTCGAGTGGCTGGTCGTCGCGATTCCGTACCTTCTGGCCGTCGGCACCTTTGCGATGTGGTGGGCCGGTTCGAGTGGTCCGGCGCGCTTCCTCGTGCCGCTGCTTCTTCCTCTAGCGATTCCCGCGGCGGCCGCGTGGACAGCGAGCAAGTCTCGCGGCGCGAGAGCGGTGATGCTCACCGCGGTCATTGTCAGTGCGTGGCTGTCGGCCGTGATGGCGGGCGGCGGCGATGGGCGGCTCGGCTATCACACTCGGAACGACACGGGCATGACCGGCGCGCCCTATCTCGAGTGGGCCAACCACATCGTCGATCTGCCGGCGGCCTTTCCTGCGTTCGTGCCGCAGCCGGTGCAGCCCGATCCGGGGGGACTGGTGTCGCGGCAGCTGGCCGCGCGCGCCGGGTTTGCCGCCACTCTGCCGTGGGCGCTCTGCCTCGTCGTCGCGGTATTCCTCGTCATCCGCATCGGCCGCTGGGGAAGGCCGGACGCGCTGATTCCGGCCGCCACGCTCACCTTCGCGGTCGCCGTCATGGTGGCCGTCTCGGTCGTGTGGCGGATGCACGCGGCGGAGCCCGTCACCGTGACGGCGGGCCAGATGGACGCGCTCCGGCGGATCGCGTCGGGCCGCGTCGCGGTCTTCGACCTGACGTCGCACCGCCG
>JANOIR010000435.1:0-16527 GCA_031407765.1 Vicinamibacteraceae bacterium | reverse complement strand
GAGAACACGCGGATCTCGAAGAATCGGGACATCCTCAACTCGACGCTCGGCATCCGCAACCCGCTCGAGGAAGCGATCGGCGGCCTGGCCGCGCTGATGCCGACGATCGACATCAATACCCAGCGCGGCTCCGGCGGCATCGGCAACGCCTGGGACTTCTTCGATCGCCAGAAGGTGCTGCACGCGTCGGCGCGCTGGTCGCTGGCAACCGGCCGGCACACGATGCAGTCGGGCGTCGAGTACCGGCGGCTGCAGCTCGCCAGCGAGTACATGTCGCGGACCAACGGCGACCTCGACTACGACAACTGGGTGTTCTTCTTCACCGGCCACGGCGCCTCGGGGGGCGGGTCGGATCTGGATCAGGGCGACACCCGGCGTGACTTCCGTGCCGAGGACGGCGGGCTCTTCATCCAGGATGACTGGAAGGTGGGCGGCGGACTCACCGTCAACGCCGGCCTGCGCTACGACGTGTTCGGGATGCTGACCGAGCGCAACGGCCGCATCGGGAACTACTACCTGCCGGAGGCCGCGGCGGCGCTCGGCGCCACGCCCGGCTTCAACGTCCCGGGCAATGCCCCGTTTTTCCAGCCCGGCTTCGATCCGCTCCAGATTGGGCTTTACGTCGTGCCCGGCACGTCGGTCGACATCAGCCAGGTCCATGTCGCGCCCAACGACTCCACGCTGCGCGGCGACCGCAACAACGTCGCCCCGCGGGTCGGCTTCGCCTGGCAGCCGGGGTTCGCGCGAAAGTTCGTGATCCGCGGCGGCTGGGGGCTCTACTACGAGCGCCCGTCGGCCGGGTTCAAAGTGGACATGCAGCGCGCGGCGCCGTTCTTCATCTACCAGAACGTGCCGGCGCCGCTGAACATGGCCGACCCCTACCCGCAGCTGAACGTCAACCCGTTCCAGATTCCGCTCAACGTCCGCGTCGCTCGCGACGCCAACGGCGCCGCGCGGTGGATCAAGGGTGACGGCACGGCCTTCCCGGCGACGTCGCCCTTCAGCAGCAAGAACAACGCCTTCATCGATCCGCTGATCGAGATGCCGTCGACGCAGCAGTGGAGCACCAACGTGCAGTGGGAGGCCAGCCGGCACCTGTTGCTCGATCTCCGCTACGTCGGATCGCGCGGCCAGGACCTGCTCGGCAAGATCAACCTCGCGGTGCCGGTCGATCCGCGCGTCACGCCGATCAACGGCTTCACCGACATCTACGACGCGCAGCGTCGCCTGATCAACCCGGACTTCTTCGTGCCGGCTGATTTCCTCGGCCTCAATCGCAACGGCGGCTTCGCGCAGCTCACCAACGTCGGCCGCTCGACCTATCACTCCTTCCAGTCCAACCTGCGCGGTCGCTTCGGGACGCGGGCCTTCCTCCAGGCCGGCTACACCTTCGGCAAGGTTCTCGACACCTTGTCGTCCGATCGATCCCTGGTCGAGCACGATCCGCGCCGGCCGGAGAACAACTACGGCTTCGCCGACTACGACCGCACGCACCGCCTGACCACGGCCTGGGTACTGTCGCTGCCCGGCTCGGATCGGCCGGGGTTGCTGCGCGCGCTGGCCCGCGACTGGCAGGTGGCGGGGCTCTTCACCTGGCAGTCGGGGACGCCGTTCTCGGTGGTGGGTGCATCGACCAACAACGCGATCTTCGCGCAGGTAGCGCGGGTGCGTCTGAGCTACGCGCCGGGCGCCACGCTGGCAGACGCGGAAGGCTCGGGACCGGTGGCGGATCGGCTCAACACCTACTTCAACGTCGCGGCGTTCCGCGACTCCGGCGACGCCTGGGGCGATACCGGCCGCAACATCCTGCGCGGTCCGTCGCAGCGCCAGGTCGACCTGAGCCTGTCGCGGCAGCTGCCGATCGCCGGCGGCCAGCGCCTGGAGCTGCGCTGGGAGGTCTTCAACGTCCTCAACGAAGCGGTGTTCGCCAACCCCAACTCTGCGTTCGTCGCCGGCGGCACCGGCACCGCCGGCCGCATCACCTCGACCATCGGCGGGCCGCGCACGATGCAACTCGGAGTGAAGTATGTCTTCTGACGCGGGGACCCATGGAGAGCGGTGGCTGTCCGAACTGGCCACCGCGGAGCTGATCGCGGCTGCTGGACTGACGGTTGCCGCGGCGGCGCAGTCGGTCGAGCGGCCGGCGCGGGCGGTGACGGATCCGGGCGTCGTCACCACTCGCCAGGCGATCACGCCGGCGGGCGTCCAGAGCGTGTTCGATGGGCGCGTCTATGGCGTCGCCTTCGGTGCGTCGGCGAGCGAGCTCTGGGTGCTGACCGGTCGTACGCGCGCCGGCAAGGCCCAGCTCTATCGGCTCGACTGGCTGAAGAACGCGATCGGTGATCGCTGGGAGCTGGAGGGCGCTCCGGCGCTCCAGGGTCTGGCCTTCGACCCGCGGCGCGGCTCGCCGCTGGTCGGCCTGGCGGTGCCCGCGCGCGCCGCCGGCAACCGGGCAGGCGGCGCCGTGCGTCTCCTGGCGCGCGACGCGGTGCCCGCGGCGTCATCGACGCCGGCGCCCGGCTTCACCCCGCTGGCGGCGGATCTCGGACGCCATCTCGCCGGCGGTCCGGCTCTCGCCGCCGGCCGCCGCCGCGCGGTGCTGCCCCTCGTCTTCGAGAACGAGCTGGCGATCGTCGACGCCGACTCGGGGCAGGTCGAAGGCCGCGTCAAGACGGGCGGCGTCGCGCCGTTCGGCGCGGCGATCAGCCGCGACGGGGACGTCGCCTGGGTCAGCCACTGGGGCGGGCGCTGGCCGAAGACGGGTGACCCGACGCTGCCCACCGGCACCGAGCCCGAGGCCGACCGCGTCGTCGTCGACGCTCGCGGCATCGCCTCGACCGGGACGGTGGCGCGGATCGATCTCGGGACGCGCACCGTGACCGCGACCGTCGACGTCGGGCTGCATCCGACCACGCTGGCGTGGGATGAGGCGCGCCGCCGTCTCTACGTCGCCAACGCCAACAGCGACTCGATCTCGGTCGTGGACACCGCTGCGGCGCGTGTCGTGCGGACGATCCCGGTCAAGCCGTTCGGGCTCAGTCTCGGCGGCGTCGCGCCGACGGCGCTGGCGATCACGGGCGACGGGGCGACGCTCTACGCCGCGCTCGGCGGCTTCAACGCGGTGGCGGTGATCGCCACCGCCGACGGCAGCCTGCGCGGCCTGATTCCGACCGCCTGGTATCCGACCCAGCTCGCCCTCACCCCGGACGGTACCCAGCTCGCCGTCGCGACGCTGCTTGGCGTCGGGTCGGGCTCCGAGCTGAAGGATCCGTCGCGCCGCTACGTCCATGCGTATCGCGGGACGGTCCACGTGGTGCCGGTGCCGGACGCGGCCCAGCTCGCCAGCTACACGATGGCCGTCGCCGAGAACAACCATGTGGCCACGGCGCGCGCGCAGCTCGAGCCGGCGACGGCGCGGACCACGACGCCGACCGCGGTGCCGCGGCGCGCCGGCGATCCGTCGCTGATCGAGCACGTCGTCTACATCATCAAGGAGAACCGCACCTACGATCAGCTGTTCGGCGATCTGCCGCGCGGCAACGGCGAGCCGTCGTTCGTGCTGTTCGGCGAGGACGTGGCGCCGAACCATCGCAAGCTGGCGACGGAGTTCGTGCTGCTCGACAACTTCTACGCGACCGGCGGCAACTCCGGCGACGGCCACCAGTGGGTGACGCAGGCCAGCGAGACCAGCTACGCGTTGTGGCCCGGCTATGTCGGCCGCAGCTACCCGTTCGACGGCACCGATCCGATTGCCTATGCCAACACCGGCTTCCTCTGGGATCTGGCGCTGGCGCGGAACAAGACCGTGCGCGTCTTCGGCGAGTACGCGGGCCGGCTGCCGGAAACGGATCGCGGCGAGCGCGAGCGGCTGATGGAGCGGTGGCGCGGCGGCGAGGACTTCACCCGCGAGTGGTCGATCACGGCGCCGCTGGCGCCGCTGAACAAGGTGCTGGCGCGCAACTATCCGCCCTACACGCAGAACGTCCCCGACGTGGTGCGCGCCCGGATCTTCCTGAAGGCGCTCGAGGAATGGAAGGCGGCCGGCACCATGCCGAACCTGGTCGTGCTGCAGCTGCCCAGCGATCACACGCGCGGCGCGACCCCGGAGTTCCACACCGCCAAGGCGATGGTCGCCGACAACGATCTGGCGCTCGGCCAGATCGTCGAGGCGCTGTCGGCGTCGCCCTTCTGGAAGAAGAGGGCGATCCTCGTCGTCGAGGACGACGCCCAGCACGGCGTCGATCACGTCGACGGCCATCGCACGGTGGCGCTGGCGATCTCGCCCTATGCGCGGCGCCAGCACGTCGACTCGACGTTCTACGCGCACCAGAGCATGGTCAAGACGATCGAGCTGATGCTCGGCCTGCCGACGCTGTCGCTGTTCGACCTGATCGCCATCGACATGCGCGCCAGCTTCACCGACACGCCGGATCCGCGGCTCTTCACGGCCGTGCAGCCGAAGCAGTCGCTCTCGGAAAAGAACCCGCGCCTGTCGGAGACCAGCGGTTCGGCCCGGGTCGCCGCCCAGGATTCGCTGAAGATGCGCTGGGACGTCCCGGACGCGGTACCGACGGCGCGCCTGAACCGGATCGTGTGGGGTCAGATCAAGGGATGGGACGTCCCGTATCCCGGCGTCAAGACCGCGGTGTTCGCGCCGCTGGCGATCGAGGACGAAGACGAAGACGAGGCGGAAGACGCGGACGGCGATCGCGACGGCGACCGAACGAGGCGCCGTAGCCCGGCTCGGCCGCGCTGACCGGACACCCGGCGGATTGGCCGCGTCGTTGGCCGCGCTTCTGGCCGCGGCGCTGCACCACAACCACTCGTGCCGCCCGAGGTGAGATCCCTCGATCAGGCGAGGAGCAGCGCCACGATCACGCCGAACAGGAAGTTGGAGATGCCGACCTCGACCAGGTGCACGTGCCGGATGGCATCGGGCAGGTACGGGTTGCCCGGGATGATCAACGGTGCGATGCCGCCGACGATCGCCAGCGCGAGGCCGGCGGTCAGCGCCACCGGCCAGCGCCCGCCCGGCTCGTGTCGGGCGAGCAGCCAGACGAGCCAGGACAGCGCCAGGCCGCGGACGATCTGCAGCCCGAGCACGATGCCCACCGCCGGCATGGGCCGCGCCTCGTAGTGGGCGCGCAGCAACGGCCACGCGATCATGCCGGCGACGAAGTAGCAGACCACGTAGGCCAGCGTGGAGGCGGCGAGCCGGCCGGGCCGGATCGGCAGCGGTGGGAGCGGCGCAGCCACGCCGCCCCTGATTTTCCCGACGACGAGCGCGCCCAGCGCGGCGGCGGCGACGCCGGTGACCAGCGCCTGCACGAACAGCAGGATCTGCGCGTCGCGTGGGATGCCGAGGTCGAAAAACACCGTTTCGAGCAGGTAGAGCAGCGGGATGCCCGCCGACACCGCGGCGAGGACGACGAACAGGGAGAACCCGCGGGCCGGCGATCGATCGCCGATGCGCACGAGCACCGCGGCGATGAGCAGGTTCGAGGCCAGCACGTAGGCCAGCAGGGACCCATCGCCCTTGGCCGCGGCGCCGGGCAGGGCCACCGCGGCCCACACGACCTGTACGACGAAGAGCCCCACGGCCAGCAGCACTGTGCGTCCGAGCATCCGGATCATCATCGTCGTCTCCTACATGAAGGCGCGGCGCGCCTGCGCCACCCACGCGAGCTGGGTCTGGAAGGCCTGCAGACCGCTGTCGAAGGCCAGGCGTCCGGAGCGCGACGCGCCGGCGTCCACATGCGCGTCGCGGTACGCGGCGAGCTCGGCGACGTAGGCCGCCAGCACCGTCTCGTACTGATCGAGGAAGGCGATGCACGCCGCGCGCCCGAGCACTTCCTCCATGAACGCGAAGCGAAGCATCGGCGTGTTCAGCGGTCTGGCCAGCTCCGCGCGCGTCACCGGCGTTTTCAGCCACTGCCGGAGCGCTGTCCGCCCGGCCGGCGTGACGGCGAACTCCTGTCGCCCCCGTCTGCCGGCATCGGCGCCGGCGCCGGCTGTCCGCGCAGCGATCAGGCCACGCCGTTCCAGTTCGCGGAGCGCCGGGTAGACCGCGCCGGGGCTGTCGCTGAAGTGCACGAACGGGGTGTCGGCGAAAAGCTTGCGCAGGTCGTAGCCGGCCTGGGGTGCCTGCCGAAGCAGCGCCAGCAGGGCGCATTCGAGCGGCGACGGGCGCCGGAGTGGTCGACGACCGTCCGCACCGCGGGGGACTTTGACCATACGGAACGTACTATACGATAGTACGCGCCGTACTGTTCGGTTGCCGCGGGTCGTGGCCGGCGGCCAGCGGGTGGTGTCGCCGTATCGGCGCTGATCGCGCTCGCACAGTGCGACGGCTCAGCGTCGCGGGCACTCGTCGCCGAGCCGCGTGAACGCCTCGACGACGAGCGTCGCGTCCGACGCGATCTCCGTGCCGTCCCGCTGCTCGGCTGCGGCGCCGAGCGAGACGGTGGTCTTCGAGCCGATCTTGTGCTTGCGCCGGACCTCGAGGCGGTCGGCGGCCGCGACGTCGAGGTCGCCGATGATCTCGACGTAGGCGCCGCGGCCGTCGTCGAGCATCCGCAGCATCGCGCGCGAGCCCTTGAGGCGCACGCGCGTCACACCGGAGAGGTCGCTGGTGTCGTGCTCGAGGATCCGCAGCCAGCGTCGATCGAGGCAGCCGCGCACCGTCACCGGATCACGCCCCGGGGAGGTCCGCGAGGCTGCGGGCCCGGGCGCGGTCTGCGCCGCCCCGGCGGTCGGAGCGGTCACGCACAGCAGAGCCGCTGAACAGACGAGCCGCCGGAGATTGGCGAGATCCATCTATGTATCCGAGTGTCGTGGCAGGCGCCTCGAATCTTAGCTCGACGGGGGCTGGAACAGGGAACCTGCCGAAATGGGCCGCCATCTTGCAAGGTAGTCAACCGGCCGGGAACCACGTCCCCGCCCGGAGGAATGTGACAATGGCGACGACACAGAATTGGAACCGCCGCGGCCTGGCTGGGCCGCTCTTCACCATCTGCCTGATGGCCGTAGTGGGCCTTGCCGCGCTGTGGCTGGCCCGGCCGGTTGCGGCCCAGACCCCAACCGCGAACGCTGACGCCCGCGAAGAGATCCAGGAGGCCACAGCCGCGCTGGGCCGCGTGACGGCGGTGAAGACCATTCCCGCGGTCGTGGTCGACCAGGCCCTCGCGGTGGCGGTGTTCAGCAACCTGGTGAAGGCTGCGTTCATCGTCGGCGGCACCGGCGGCGACGGCGTCTTCATGCGGAAGACGGCGACCGGCGGCTGGGGCGCGCCCGCATTCGTCAATCTGGCCGGTGCCAGCATCGGCGCCCAAATCGGCGGGTCGAAGACCGACGCGGTCGTGTTCTTCATGGATCAGGTGTCACTCGACGCGCTCACGACCGGCAAGTTCGAGTTCGGCAGTGCCGTGACGGCGATGGCCGGCCCGACCAGCGCGACCGCCGTCTCGAAGTCGACGATGAAGGGCGTCTTCATCTACGCGCGGCAGGACGGCCTGTTCGCCGGGGCGTCGGCCAGCGGCACGACCATCCGCTTCGACGACGAAGAGAACCGCGCCGTCTACGGTGCGCGGACGGCCGACCTGGTCACCGGCGAGGTCGATACGCCGGCTGGCCTCGAGGGCCTCGGTCAGAGATTCAAGACCCTGATCAAGCCGGCCAGCAACTAGTCAGAGCGTCCAGGCTCCCCAGCACTGGCGACGGGGGATCCGTGCCCGGAAGCGCGGATCCCTCGTCTTCGCTGACAAAGGGCAGACGGATGGCCGACGAGGGTAGCGGCGCGGCAATCCAAGGCGGCCTGACCGAGGCCGAGAAGCGCGACAACGTCATCCGCCTCGCGTTCGGGGGCGACGTCGGGCGCTTCGATGCGTTCTGCCACGCGGTGCGCGACGTCGTGCCGCCCGGCACGACCGTCGTCCTGCGCGGCAGCGCCGTCACCGGGCAGCGCTGGAAGGACGGCGCCGCATTCGACTCGGCCGGACCAGGCACCAGCGATCTCGATCTGACGCTGGTCGGCGCCGACGTCATCGGGCTGTTCTCGCTCACCGGCTTCTTCGTGCCCGGCATCCACTCGCGCCCGCTCAGTGAACGCGATCCCGACATCGCCCCCGCCCTCGTGCCCGTGCGCGCCGAGCTGATGCAGATGGTCGGCCGTCCGGTCAACATCCAGGCCTCGCGCGACATCGTCATCGCCTTCCGCGGCGACCTGCTCGATCAGCCGTACCTGACGCTGCTCGAGAAGCCCGACACGCTGACGCTGCTCGACCGCGCGGACGTGTCGTGACGCTGCGCCTGCTCTCCTACAACATCCGGCACGGTGGGGTCGGCCGCGTCGACGCGATCGCCGCGGTGATCCGCGACTGCGCGCCGGACGTCGTCGTCCTCCAGGAAGCCACCCATCCGGACGTCGTGCGCGCGCTTGCCGGTGAGACCGGACTGCCCGAGCACGAATCGCATCGCGGCCGCTCGCTCGGCTTCATGAGCCGTGTGCCGATCGCCAAGGCGGTGTGGCGCCGGCCGCTCTTGTCGCGGCACGCCTTCCTCGAGCTGACGCCGGCCGATCACGACGTGCACATCGTCGGCGTCCATCTAAGCGCCGTGCATGCGGCGTGGACCGAGCGGCGCCGCCTGATCGAGCTGGCGTCGCTGCTGCGCACGGTGCGGGCGCGGCAGCCCGGCTTCCACGTGCTCATCGGCGACTTCAACACGCTGGCGCCGGGCGAGCCGCTCGACATCCGCCGGCTGCCGCCGCGCTTGCGCCCGCTGGTCTGGCTGAGCGGCGGCTCGATCCGCTGGAAGACGATCGCGGCGGTGCTCGCCGCGGGCTACGCCGACGTCTGGCGCCGCTTGCACGCGGACGGCGAGGGCTGGACGTTCCCGACCTGGGATCCGCACCTGCGGCTGGATTACGTGTTCGCGCCGGGGCCGGACGCCGGCCGCGTCACGCGATGCGAAGTCGTCACGGCGACGGGCGTCGCCGCGGCCTCGGATCATCTGCCGCTCCTCGCCGAGCTCGCGAGTGCGCCGGCCTGCTAGCTGCGATCGTAGAAGGGTGGCGGTTCGCTCCCCAGCGACCGCAGGTAGGCATAGCCCTGGCCGCGATGGTGGATTTCGTTGTCGATCCAGTAGAGCAGCAGGCCGTAGATCACGCCTTCGTACTGCCCGAAGGCGGTGTCGACGGCCTCGAAACGCTCCGGAGGGATCGACGGCCAGAGCGCGTCGATGCGGGCCGTCGTCGCGTCCCACCGCCCCAGCAGCGCTTCGCGCGTCTCGGGCCGCGGCCCGGGTCGATGGTGTTCGAGACCGCGATCGACCGACCAGTCGCCGGTGGCGATACCCTGGATGCCGGCGTCGGCCATCGAGATCAGCTCGAAGGCCATCGCCCCGAACGGCCGCATGCCGCCCACCGAGTACTGGAACAGGGCCGTCTCCGGGAAGGCGGTGATCGTCTGTCGGGTCAAACGCCGGTGGCCCTGCCAGTGATCGCGCAGGAACTCGGTGCCGATGCGGAAGGTGGTGACGGGGGTCAACGCGCCAGCTTTCGCAGCTTGAAGGCCACCGAGTACGGTCGGGTCCGGCAGTTGGCGAGCTGGCGCGGAGTCTCGGCCAGCGCATGACGTTCCGGCTCGATGCGTGGCTCCTCGAACTCCACCACCTCGAACCCGGCGGCACGGAACGCCTTCCAGTAGGTCGACAGCGGCCGGTGGAAGGAGACGAAGTGCGAGGTGAAGTGCTTCCACGGCGGATCGACGCAGGTGCGTGGCTCGAAGTAGGAGAACGGCCAGTGATAGGCAACCCGGCCGCCGGCGACGGTCGCCCGGCCTTGCGGGAAGCACGGGTGCGAGAAGATCAGGACCGCGATACCGCCCGGACGCAGCACGCGGCTGAACGCCGTCATGGTCGCCGCCAGATCGGGCAGGTCCATCACGACGTAGTTGGCCACCAGGGCGTCGAACGCGGCGTCGTCGATGGTGGCGAGCGTGGCGCAGGAGTCCACGCGGACGTCCAGCTCCGGGCTCGCCGCTCGCGCCAGCGCAATCATCCGGGCCGACACGTCGATGGCGGTGACCACGGCGCCGCGCTCGGCGAGCTGCCGGGACAGGTAGCCGGTGCCGCACCCGGCGTCGAGCACGCGCCGGCCGTCCACGTCGCCGAGCAGCGCCCACAGCACCGGATCGGAGTTCAGGCGGCGGTTGGCGTCACCGTCGTCGCCGACCTGGATCTGCCAGTCGTCGGCCAGCCGATCCCAGAGCGCGCGGACGTCGTCCTCGTCGTGGTCACGCGGCGGAGTCTCCATCCACCCATTGTCGTCCGTTCTACTCAGACGCTGAGTACCCTGATGCGGTGCGCTTCGCTGTCGCCGACGTAGAGGACGCCGTCGGGCGCGAGGAATACGCCGTGCGGGCGGGCCAAGGCGCAGCGGCGCGGATCGCCATCCGGTCCGTCGCCGCGCGTGCCGGTGCCGAGCACGGTGGTGATCACGCCGCTGTCGAGATCGATGCGCCTGATGGCGTGGTTCTCGGTGTCCGCGACGAAGAGCCCGCGGCCGCCGATCGCCAGGCCCTTCGGACCGCCGAGCGTCGCCAGCCGGGCCGGCCCGCCATCGCCGGTGTAGCCGGCGACGCCGGTGCCGGCCAGGTGGTGGATGGTGCCGCCACGCGGCGCAATGCGGTGGATGGCGTTTCCTTCGCGCAGGGCCAGGTAGATCGTGCCGTCGGGCGCGACGGCGACGGCCCGCGGTCCGTTGAGCGGCGCGTCCTCGAGCCTCGCGCCCTCCGGCGTCGGTTGGCGCTCGCCGGTACCGCCGATCGTCTCGATGAGGCCAGTCGCGGGATCGACGGCGCGCAGCCGATGGTTGCCGACGTCGCAGATCAGGAGGCGGCCGTCGGGCGCGATCGACACGCTGTGCGGCGAGCGGAGCTGCGCGCGTGCCGCGGGGCCGCCGTCACCCGAGAACCCCGCCACGCCCGTGCCGGACAGCGTCGAGAGCCGGCCCGTCTGCGCGTCGACCTTGCGCACCACATGGTTGTCGCGCTCCGCGATGTACAGGTGGCCGCGGGCATCGAAGGCGATCTCGTGCGGCAAGTTCAGCGTGCCGGCGGTGGCGGGGCCACCGTCGCCGGCGTAGCCGCGCGGCCCGGAGCCGGCGACGTCGGTCGTCCGGCGCGTGCGGAGGTCGAGCCGCCGGATCCGCGGGTTGTCGAGGGCGCAGCAGGAGAGCGCGCCGTCGGGGCCGATGACCACGCCGTAGGGGTTGTTCACCTGGGTGTCGCCGTGCCCGGGCACGCCGGTGCCGATCAGCGTCGACACCACTTTCGCGGCAGGCGCATGGCGTGGCAGCAACGGGAGGAGGAGGCTCGTCAGAGCATCGCGGCGGTTCATGGCATCAGGGGCGGCCGGCGCGCAGTCGCAGCGTCCGCTGGTCGTCGAGGAACGGCTCCAGGCGCGGATCGTCCGCACCGAGCCGCTTGGTCAGAATCACGACGGCGCGGTCGCAGAGCTCCGCCGCCTTGGTTCGGTCGCCCTTTGCGTCCCACACCAGCGCCAGATTGTTCAGCGCGTAGCCGACGTGCTGGTGCTCGGCCCCGAGGACCGCGGTCAACACCTCAACGGCGCGCGTGTTCGCCGCGATGCCGCCGTCGTAGTCCTGTCGATCCTGGAGGATGCGGCCGAGGTTGTCGAGGACGATGCCGAGCGCCTGGGACGGCCCGGCCGGTTCGAGCAGGCGGACCGCGCGCTGGTAGTGCGTCAGCGCCGTGGCGTCGTCGCCGAGCCGGCGCTCGATCATCCCGAGATTGACGAGGCGGCTGCCGACTTCGGCGTGCTCCGGACCATACGCCCGTTCGGCCGCAGCCACCGCGCCTCCTGCGGCCGTGCGCGCCTCCTTCAGCCGGCCGGCGCTGGCGAGGGCGACCGCCCGCTCGTGCAGGATCGCGGCTTCCTTGGCGGCGTCACGCGCGGCCGGATTCGTGGGCGACGCCGTCGGTGGCGCCTCGAACGTCGAGGCGTTGCCACCGGCCGCGGCCGGTTCCGCCGCGCGCCGCCGCGCGAGGCCCCGCCGCACGTAGGCCAGCTGCGGGGCGGTGAGCTCGAACGTGGCACCAGGCAGGGTCACCGACACCCGCACCGCCGTAGCGATGGCGTCCGCCGTGCCCTCGGCGAACACCGTCACCAGCGCCTCCATACAGCCGTCCTCCTGCCGCTCCCGCGAGAGCAGCGCGCCGTGCTTCGTGATCGTCGCGCCACCGTCGACGGCGAAGGCGATCGAGAACGTCCGAGGTGTCGGACAGGTCGTCCGGTCGCCGACGAACACGAGTGCGTGGCTCGCCGGCTGGCCGTTCGTGGCCGGCAGCGGCATCACCGACAGCGTCCACGATTCGGCGGCGGCGGGCGCGGTGAGCGCGATGCTCTTGTCGTCGTCAGGCGCAGCGGGCGCCGACGCAGCGGGCGGGGTTTGCAGGCCGGCGGCGGCATCGGGCGCCGTGCCCGGCATGGCGATGATCGAGGCCAGGGCAAGGAGGACGCGGATGTCAGCCATGTCTCTTCAACGTCCCGACGCCCGTTCCCGAACCGGCGGATCATCAGCTAGGGCGCCTGATTGTAGGCGGCGCGAATCGGGCCGGCCATGCGCGGCGAGGCGCCGAACACCGGCGCCAGCTCCGCCTGCAGCGTCGCGACCGTCTCGTCGATGGTCTTGCCGGCCTTCTTCAGTTCGGCCGCGCGCTGCTGCACGGTGCTCACGAACCGCTTCGTGTCGGCGATGATCGAGGCGTCGCCCATCGGGCCGTGGCTCGGCACGACGCGGGCCGGGGCGAGCGCCGCGAAGCGATCCTGGCTGGCGATCCACTGCGAGAAGCTGGCGCCGGATCCGACCGAGGGCAGGAGCTTCATCGCCACATCACCCGAGAACAGCACCGTGTCCGTCTCGACGAACGCCGCCGTGTCGCCTCGGGTGTGGTTGAAGCCCATCGCAAAGAAGCGCACGGTGACGCCGCCGAGGTCGAGCGTGTGCACCTTGTCGAAGGTGATGTCGGCCTTGCGGAACTCGGCCCCCTGCAGCAGCTCCGCGTGGAGCGGCGAGAAGGCGGCGAAGCGTTTCGCCATCTCGAGGCCCGAGGCGGCGATCTCGTCGACCTGATCCTTCGAGCGGATCATCTTCGTGGTCGGCGGGAAGCCGCCGGCGCCGAGATCGTGCTCGGGGTGGATGTGCGTGGTCACCAGGTAGAGCTCGGCGTGCTTGCTCACCTTCGCCACCTCGCGCATCACCGTCGCGCCGTTGCGGGCGCCGAGCCCGGTGTCGATGACCAGCGTGGCCTTCGAGCCGACGACGATGCCGACGTTCGGTACCAGCGGCACGCCGTTGTCGGGGATGACGTAGACGTGGGTCGAGATCTTCTCGGTCACGCCCTCGCGGATCAGCGGCGGCACTGGTGCGACTACGGCCGCCTGTGCAGAAGCGTGCGCCGCCTGGGTCGCGGGCGGCGCCGAGGGCACCGGCTGCGCCGCCGTCAACGATGCCGCGACGAGCCAGGCAGGGCCAATGAGGCCGAGCGTCCGGACAATCGAGCCACGAGCCAGCATGCGGATCCTCCGGACGAACTACGACGCCGCTGCGGACCGAGCTTCCCTCGCTCCCGACGCCCACACGGGTGCTCAGCGCATCAAGGCCGTCGAAAGGCGCACGGCGTGATGAATCACCTGCATAATCGCCCGCGTCGAGTCCTCCGCGGCGCGCTCCGCCGGCTGCCAGAACGGTGGGTCCAGTTGAGGCGCCTCTTCGAACGTCTCCGCAGGCGGGCCCAACTGCGCCGCGAGACGCGCAATGTGGTCCCCCTCGGCGCCGGGCTGACACGATGTCGTGAAGGCGTGCGCTGGAGCGTCGTGCGCCACCACGAAGACCAGATAGCGGTGGCCGCGCTCGAACACGGGATACGTCCCGCGCATGTACGGCTGGCCTTGGTACCAGCCTTGGGTGAGGTGTCTGTCGTTGCCGACAGCGCCCTTCGTCCAATTGCGCTGCACCTGGAAGCGGTACTGGCGGAGTGTGCGCCACCCATCGCCATCAATCAGGGTCTCGTTCCAGTGATCGACGACGATCCCTTCAAAGACTCCGGCGTACCGCCGGACGTCGGCGACGCCAACGGGAGGTGGGCACGACGTCGGCTGGGAGCCGCAGGCCACGCCGCCGACGCCGGCCAAGGCTGTGACGAGGGCAAGTGGCCGGGCTCGGGTCATGACGACGTTGGACACCGGCGAGCAGCGGATGGCGACCCGCGCCGACCAGTCTCTGCCGTCATCACTCGTTGGTCGACTTGCCGGCCGCGTCGAGTCGGACGACCTCGCCGAGGTTGAGTTCGCGGATCCCGGCCTCGACCTTCTTGAGGTCGCCGACCACGACCCACACGATGTCGGTGGGCGGGGGTCGCCGGACGTGTGGCCGCGGGCGGTGTGGCCCGCGGCTTCTCGACCTGGGCGAGCGTCGTGGCTCCGCTGACGATGACGAGAACCGCCAGACTCGTTCGGACGCGCATGCTGTCACATCGGCGAGGGAAGGGGGCCGAAACCGGCGGCGGTCATAGTACCACCCGGTCGAGCGGCGCCACTCGGCGAGGGATGGTCACGTGAACGTCGCGTCGGGTTCGCGGCGTCTACACAGGCAGCCGATAGAGTGCGCCACCTCACCGAGTCCGGGGCTGCCCCGGGCGCACGTGGGAGAGGGAGTGCGCAACGTGGAAGCCTCAATCAACGGTGATCGTCGTTCGTTTCTCCGCCGCGGCGCGATGGGCGCCGGCGCGGTCTGGATGCTGTCGCTGCAGGAGCTGGCGGCCCGCGCCGGGCACCGCGGCCCTGTCGTGACCGATGGAACGAGCCCGTATGGGCCCGTTCGTCCCCAGAAGGACGAGACCACCGGCCTCGAGCTGTTGAAGCTGCCGGAGGGCTTCCGCTACTGGTCGCACAGCTGGACCGGAGATCTCATGTCGGACGGCGTGCGGTGTCCGAACCTGCACGACGGGATGGCGGTGGTCGACGACTGGCAGCCGGCCGAGACGACCGGCCGCGTCAAGGACGACGACCGCGACGGCGATCGCAAGCGGCGATCCGGCAAGGTCGTCCTCGTGCGCAACCACGAAGGCGGCGCCGGCGCGAACTACGTGACCGGGCGCCCGGACATCACCTATTCGCCGACCGGCGGCGCCACCGGATCGGGCGGCACCACCAACCTCGTGTTCGACACGCGCAACGCCAAATGGGAACAGTCCTGGTCCAGCCTGGCCGGCACCATCCGCAACTGCGCCGGCGGCGTCACGCCCTGGGGATCGTGGCTCACCTGTGAGGAGACCTCCGACGCCGGTCACGGCTGGGTCTTCGACGTCGGCTACCGCAAGGGCAACATCACGCCGCTCGTCGAGATGGGCCGCTTCTCGCACGAGGCGGTGATGATCGACCCCCGCTCGGGCGTGGTCTACGAGACCGAAGACGCTGGCAACTCCGGGTTCTTCAAGTTCGTCCCCTATCGCGCCGGCCAGCTCGATCAGGGCGGGCGCCTCTACATGCTGGCCATCAAGAACCAGGCGAATCTCAATCTCGGCCAGTTCTGGCCGATCGGCACCACCTTTGACGCCACCTGGGTGCGGATCGACGATCCCCTGGCGACGACGCAGTCCTGCTACGCGCAGGGGGCCGCCAAGGGCGGCGCCCGTTTCAGCCGGCTCGAAGGCGCCTGGTGGGGGCATCGCACCGGCTACTTCCTCTCCACCAACGGCGGCAGCGTCGGCGAAGGCCAGGTCTTCGAGTACGACCCGCGTGACGAGACCGTGAAGGTCGTCTACGACGCCCCGAACGCCGAGAGCGTCGACAACCCGGACAACATCACGGTCACACCCAGGGGCGGTCTGCTGTTGTGCGAGGACGCGTCGGGCAATGGCTTCACCGAAGGGGAGCGCCTCGTTGGTCTGACCCTGCACGGCCAGGCGTTCACGTTCGCGATGAACAACATCAACCTCGCCAGCGACTACAACGACGTCGTGCCGGCCGGCGACTATCGCCAGGCCGAATGGGCCGGCGCCTGCTACAGCCCCGACGGCCGCTGGTTGTTCGCCAACATCCAGACGCCCGGTGTCACTTTCGCCATCACCGGTCCCTGGGGCCAAGGCCCGCTTTGAGCTCGATGCCCGTCCGCCAGGTGGGCCCATACGTTGGGCCGACCTGGCTCTGTCCACGTTTCTTACCAGAGAGGCACCCGTGTTGACCCGAGTACTGCGCTCAATCCTGTGTGCGGCGGTCGTCGCGTGTCTGGCTGCGCCAGCGCGCGCTCAAACGCTCGAAGCGTTCGCATCGCTGCCGGCCGATACCTTTGCGCCGGGCCCGACGTCGGGCCAGTTCATCGCGCCAGCCAACGGCCGTGTCCCACCATTCACCGACGCCCAGCCTGTCCAGGGTGTGTCGTCGGTCCTGCGCACGCGCTCGGGCGCCTTCCTGGTCATGAGCGACAACGGGTTCGGCACCCGGCCG
>JANOIR010000044.1:0-1555 GCA_031407765.1 Vicinamibacteraceae bacterium | reverse complement strand
ATGCAGTACGCGCTCGGCGACCTCGAGGCCGACGACAGTCCTTCGAAGCCGGCCGCGCCGGTCTCGGCGCAGAAGTAGCCGGCGCTCGTCGGGTGAGGGCTGGGTCCGGTGAGGGCCGGGTCACCGGCCTTCATCGCTACTTCGTGGGTGCGGCCTGCGCCGGCGTCACGGTCAGATTGCGGAAGTGCGCGACCGTGCCGCTGTCGATCCACAGCGCGATCTTCCCCCGGCCGGCGGTGCCGCTCTTCACATCGTTGACGACCAGCGTCGGCTGCGCCTGGCCGTGCACGAACAGCCTGGCCTGCGCGCCGCGCACTTCGATCCGGACCTTGGTCCATTCGCCGGGCACCAGGTCGACGTAGGCCTCGTACTTCTCGGGGAATTCCTTGCGCAGCCGGAACCACGGCCACTCCGGGTGGGCGATGTACTGCGCGGAATGGTTGCGACGCACCTGATCGTCGGCGCGCCCGTTGGTCGGGCGCAGGTAGAACGCGTCGTAGGTCTTCAGATCGTCCTGCATCCGGAAGGCGATGCCGACGAAGCCGCGGGCCCCTTCGCCGGCATCCGCCCGCGGCGCGCCCGCGATCTCCGCTTCGATCACGCCGTCGCCGAAGTCGCTCGCCTCGATGACGGCAAGCTGCTCGAGCGGCCCCTGCTGCGCCGCCTGTTGCTGTTCCGCCGGCGTCATCGCCTGCAGACGCCGTCGCGTCTCCTCGGACAACTCGACGCGCAGGCCCTTCCGGTCCTGCAGCGTCGCGGGCGTCGCGCTGACGTTGTGCAGGCGCAGCCCCGCGGGGGTTTCGAGTGGGACGCGGGTGGGTTGCGCCCACGCCGCGGCAGGAGCGAGCATCACCGCTGCCAGGGCGGCGACGGTGATGCGTCGAAGAACAGGACTCACGACGCCCTCCTTGTCAATTCTGCTTACGTCGTCGGCAGCGCCTTGCGCGGCTCCCGATCGGGATCGTTCTTCATCGCGGACACGTCGTCGAGCACGAGCGTCTCTCCCTTGGCCGAGGTGTACTTCGACCACGGCATGAGCCCCGCACCGTTCGGATCGCCGCTCTTCATGAACTGGACCAGCGACTTCGACATCTTCTCGGCCAGCTTGCGCGGCCGGGCGCCGCCGCCCGTGTGGGTGTACATCAGGTCGGTGTTGTCGAACCAGAAGCAGATGTCGACGCAGTGGAAGGCGCCGATGCGGCCGTCGAACAATGGCGGCTGCCAGGCGAACCAGCTGACGAACACCGGCGCCGGCTGCTTCGACTTCGAGTCGGCCAGCGTGACGACGCTCGAGCGGTTGCTGCTCACGAGCGACCAGATCTCGACCGGCTTCTTGTCCGGGTAGGCCTTGGCGTAGGCGGCGACCACGTCCATCGCCTTGTCGCCGAGGCCGGGGCCGAAGCCGGCCCGCTGTTTCAGCTTCTCGGCGACCTCGGGCAGCGTGATGGTCATCAGCGACGCGTCGGTCCAGGCTGGCGCCTGCTCGTTCTCGACCGAACAGATGATCATCGGGACGTTGGCTGCCGTCGCGGCCGCTTCGGGCGCATACGGGTGC
>JANOIR010000383.1:0-4425 GCA_031407765.1 Vicinamibacteraceae bacterium | reverse complement strand
CGACGAGCGGGGGGAGCATGACCAGGATGATCTGCCCGGCGCGCCAGCCCACCCAGATGGGATCCCGATACGGGAGGCTCCCGAGATAGAAGAGGGCGATACCCGCGGCAAGACCAACCGCCGCTGGCAGCAAGGCCGGCGGGAATCGACGTGGCCACAGGCCGACGAGCCCGGGCAGGAGCGCCGGGCCGATCGCCAGCAGGAGAGTCCCGACCGGATGCCGCCGGGCGTAGCCGACGAAGCCGATGTGGAGCGCGCTTCCCGCGCCCTCCACCATGCCCGAGGCGGAAATCACCACGACCGCGACGAAGACGAGGGTCAGCGCGAGCGCATGTGGCAGCGCCGCGTGCACGGCGGGCCGCCACCCGCTGCGCACCAGACCGAGTGCGACGGTCACCCCGTAAATCAATGCGAACATGCCGCCAATCAGCGGGCTGAACGTCACCGCGGCGGCCAGCGAGAGTCCGGCGAGCGCGGCGCCGGCGAGCGGCATCCGCCCTCGCGCGTGGGTTGCCACGATCAGCGCTAGCAGGCCGAGCGCGCAGCCGGCGGCATGCTGCGGCGTGTACCAGAGGGACCGCGGCAGGTCGTCCACGCTCAAGCCATCGAAGACCAGCCGCGTCACGGCGTCGATGTTGTAGTTCCGCAACGCGTCGAGCGGGCCGCCGGTCTGCCACAGCCGCTCCAGGATGTAGGCGCCTTCGGCGCTCGCTGCGAGGAACACCAGGCTGACGCTGACGAATGCGAGCGCCGCGCGGGGTCGCGCACACCACGTGAACAGGAAGAGCGTTCCCATGAACAGCACGCCGGCGCCCATCGCATTGATCAGCAGCCAGGGCATCGGCTCGTCACCGAAGACGCGCGGCGACAGCGAGGCAATGGCCGGCGGGACCATGAAGTAGGTCCAGTAGTAGTGCAGCGGCCGATCGGCGGTATATGGATTGCGCGGAGGCCAGGAGAACTGCTTCAGCTCGGTGGTCAGCGCCGAGTGCCACAGCACGTCGGCCGTGAAGTAGGCACGGTAGTTCTGGGCGCCGGTCGCATCCGTCGCACCCACCTTCACGAACGCGGTCCCGACGAGGGCCGGCACCATCGACAGCGTCAGCAGGAGCGCCAGCGTGTCGCGCCGCGTCCAGGTCGGCAGGGTAATGAGGGGTGGCTGGCGGGCGATGCCACTGGTCCAGATGAGCGCGGCGAGCGCGCCCCATGCGACGACGCGTCCGCCGGGAGTGGAGACCCCTGCGGCGGTCACGGCCCAGACCGTCCATGCCGTCAGCGCATACCCGAGCAGGGCACCGGCGATCCATCCGGCCGCGTGACGGCGGCCGAACAACCACCATCCGAGAGGGACGCCTGGCGCGGTCGCCAACGCATAGGCCCCGAGATACGTGGGCCCCAGCGGGCCACGTCCGATGCGCCAGGCCAGCCAGGCGAGCACGAGTGCCAGGGCTCCACCGAGGCCCCACGCGGCCCACACCGGCGGCTGCCAGCCGGCGCTCTGGTTCTCCGCTGTCGATTCCAGGCGCGGCGTCTGGCGCGCGGCTGGGCGTTCGGTGGCCGCGAGCGCGGCGACCGGAGCGGCAATGGGCCCCAGAGCCGAAGCCAGAGCCAGAGCCGGTGCCGGCGCGCTCGCGGGCGGAGCGTCGGCACCGGCGTCCGCCGCGGCGGCGACGGCCGCCGGCTCCGCCCAGAACTCGCGGTCGGCGGTGTCGATCTGCGCGAGGATCTGCCCCTTCAGGATCCGATCGGACATCGTCAACGCCTGTCCAATCGAATGGTCCATGTTGTTGTACCAGAAGCGCCCACAGCGTCCGGCCAGCAGCAGGTTGGGAAACCGCGACAGCTCGCGCAGGTTTCGTGTCAACTCGCGGAGATACTCCAGCCGATAGATCGGATACGTGAACGGCACACGTTCGATGTGCACGCCGATCACCTGGGATGCCGAGTCGATGGTCCTGGTCCGCACCAGGTCGTCGATGACCGCCTGGGTGAAGCGGCCGGGATCCGTCCACCGCTCGTCGCCCTGGCGGCAGGTCAGCTCCACACACAGCCCGCTGCGGCCGGCCGGCGCCATCGATGGCGAGAATGCCGTCGGGGAGGAGATGCGCGAGAAGATCTCGTCCCCGCCGTAGTACGTCCACTGGAAGTCGAGTTTTGCCGGGGCGTCGATCTCGAGGTTGTAGAAGATGGTGGAGAGGTAGTCGAGGGCGACGCCCTGGACGCCGAGCAGCTCGTTGGCGAGGGTGATGGGCGCCGTCCAGACGACGTTGTCGGTGGGGAAGACCTCGTCACCGGCGCGTACGGCGACGATGCGGCCGTCGCGGCGTTCGATGCCATCGACGCGGCGGTTCAGCAGCACCTGCCCGCCGGCCTCGCGGATCCGGCTGGCGAGGTTCTCGGAGAACTCGCCCACGCCGGTCGGCGCGTAGATGAACGTCGTGTCCACCGGGGCCGGGAGCAGGGTGTTCTTGAGCAGCGCCCAGAGCCCGTCCGAATGCGCGCGCTGGTCGATCACCGCGCGGTTGACGCCGGCGCGGCCCCAGTCCCGATGCAGCGCCGCGGGCGAACAGAACAGGAACTTCTCGGTATACGGCTTGAAGAAGATCTCGTAGAGCGTGCGTCCGTACTTGTTGACGATGTCGGCCTCGAACGACTCGCCGGGCAGCCGTTCCTTGCGAACGAGGTCGATCGAGGCGCGGGCCATCGTCGACAACGGCATGGCGAGGAGAATGCTCGGCCGCAGCGGCCACTCGTGAAACCGGCCGAACATGCGGACCCCGCTCTTGCGCGGAATCTCGATCGCCGCGGCGCCGAGCACGCCCGAGACGAAGGCGGCGACACGGGGATTCTCGGTGTGGAACCGATGCGGCCCGACATCGAAGTGGAAATCGCCGTAGTGCCAGGAGCGCCCCAGCCCGCCGACATCGTGGTGCGCCTCCAGGACGGTTACGAGGTAGCCGTTCTGCGCGAGTTGATGAGCGAGCGTCAGGCCAGCTACGCCAGCACCGACAACCGTGACCGACGGCATCGAGACGAACCTCCGCGCCGAGCCGGGGGCTATGCGCCCGCGGGAAGCTCAGGCGGAGGAACTGTAAGCCAGATCTTCTTTTCCAGCAAGAAAATCGCGGTGATCAGCCAGCATTTTCCGGCGGATCCATGGCGATTCCGCCTGGCGACGTGGATCGATGCGATTTTGTTGGGAGCAAAATCGGCCGACGTCCTACGAGACGCGCCGGCGCGCTGCTGCAGCCGCCGTGGGTGTGGCGCGAGTGCGGAGCGTGCGTCCGCGCGTCCGCTGCAGCACGATGATGCTGCGCTCCCGCAGCGCGACCTTGCCCGACCGCCGGGCGTCTCGCAGGATGCGGGCGAGGCCTTCGAACATGGCACGCTCGCCCGCGGGCAGCGCTGGGTCGTCGACCGCGTCGCAGATCCGCAGCTCGATCTCCTGCACCGAGAGCCGCTGATCGAACGAGATCAAGGCTCGCCCGTCGGACAGCGGTACGAGCTCGACGCCGGTTCTGTCCGTCAGCGTCGTGCTGGGGGGCACCAGGATCACCGCCCGGTCGCCGAATGCGCTGAGCTCCGCGGCCGAATGCGGCCGCTCGCCGAGCCGCGGTTGGACCAGTCGCACGATGGCGCGTCCGAGGTCGCGGTCGATGGCTCGCAGTGCCGCGATCGCGGCCTCGGGCAGCGTCAGCGCCACGACGCGGGACGGCTCGCCGAATTTGCGAGGCCGGCCGCGTCGGGCTGGTGGGAGGGCGGATGGCATGCGTCGGATTATCGCCCAATGCCGTAGGGGTTGAGTCGAAATGTGGGACGTGACATGTTTGTGAGCAAGAAAATGGCGTGGCGTGCTAGTATTTACGCCTGTTTTTAGCGCTGCCGATGGATCAGCGCGTGATCGATGCGCGATTATCGCTTTATAAATGGACGCTCGACCCCAGCGCCCAAGCTCGTCGGAGGAGACACGGTGATTGAACGTGGACGTTGGATTCGCCTGGCGGCGCTCTTGGTGTCCGTCAGCCTCGGCGTGAGTGCCTGCAGTGACGACAAGGCGCCGCCGACGACGCCCACCCCGCCGCCGGTCGTGAACCCGCCGCGCCTGACCGCACCGGTCGCCGACGCGCCGGCGACCAACACGCAGCTCGAGACGCTGCGCCCGACCCTCACGGTCCGCAACGGCACCTCGGATCAGGCCGGCACCCGGACCTACGAGTTCCAGATTTCGGACAACGCCGATTTCACCGCCGTCATGAGCCGGGCCGCGCGCGGCTACCGCGTGGTGGTGACGAAGACCGGCGTGACCGAAGGGACCGGTGGCACCACCAGCTTCACGGTGGAGGAGGACCTCCAGCCGACCACCAAGCTGTACTGGCGCTCCCGCCTGACGCAGGGCACCACGACGTCGGACTGGTCGCAGGGCGC
>JANOIR010000356.1:0-22634 GCA_031407765.1 Vicinamibacteraceae bacterium | reverse complement strand
CCGGGAGGAAGAGCTCCTCCGGGCCTCCCGTCGTAGGGATACGCCAGACGGCGTCGTCCTTCGAGTAGTAAAGCCATCGCCCGTCGAAACTCTCCCTCGATTTCGTTCCTCTAGAAGCGACCTTGATCGCCTCTCCCCCTTTCATCGCAGCCTTCCATAGATGGTCCTCTGAGGAGTAGTAGAGCCATTGACCATCCAACGATAGCGATGGCCGTAGCTCGTGCCCTTTGCCCGACGTGAGACGACGAGGGGTGCCTCCCTCAGCTCCGACCACATACACATCCGATCCCGTCCCGGCTGAACTGGCGTCGAAGACCACAGCCTGGCCGTCGGACGTCCATCGGGGCGCTCCGGGGACGCCTTGATCGACTGCGCCGATGAGGATTTGATTGCTGCCATCACGGTCTGCTCGCCACACCGCCGGCTGCCCGCTTCTTGTGGAGATGAACGCGATCTTCGTTCCATCCGGTGAGTACTTCGCCTCGCGATCTTGAGAGGTCGAGCCGATGAGGGGTTCCCGGTCCAACGCGGGATGCTCCCCCAGAGAGATGCGCATGACGTCCGTATCGATCGTCCGGCGCTGATACACGAGACGCCGTTGCGCCAGCGAGTAGCTCGGGTACGAGGCAGAAACCGATTCAACAGCCAATCGTCGGAGCCCAGAGTGCTTCCCCACCCGGAAGAGGCCGACCTGGCTCCCGAACCACCCGGCGGCAGCGATAACGGCATCGTCATCGAGCCACCGCGCGCCGCGGTACATTCTGAACTCTGGCGTCAGCAATTCAGGCGCTCCATCGGCCCGGCCGTCGGCGTGAATACGCTGGACCCAGAGCTGCCGATACACCGAGGCTCCTCCGCGCGAATAGACGAGGGCGCGCCCATCCGGTGAGAACGCCGGATCGCGGTCGGTGCCTGGAGCCGGTGCAGGACTGAATTGGATCACCTGCCCTGTCAAGACGTTCAAGAGCGACAGCGTCGACGTCCCAAGGGCGATGAACTGTCCATCGGGCGACCAGTCAATCGTAGACTGCGGTCGCCATCCCGTTTGGTCGACGCCGGCGCGCGGGATTCGCCCGACTCGGCGCTCCGACCCTCCTTGAGCAGACATCACCATCACGTCCGTTCGATCGTCGTGCAGCCGAAGGAACGCGAGCTGCAGGTCATCCGGCGACCACGCGGGCGAAATGTCCGCCCTGACATCGGTCGTAACGCGCACGGGCGGCGTTTCGCCGTTCACCTGTTGCACATAGATGTCCTGGTTCTGCAGCCGGCCGCCGTCCCACACGAATGCGACCCGATCGGCGGCGCGAGGAGACAACACTGCTTGCTGTTCCACCCCTGGGAGCGTGGTCAGGGAGCGCACCGTCCAGTCCTGCTCCGGGGAGCGGTTTCGCAAGGCCCACCAGGAGCCGATCATCAGCGCGACAGTGGCCACAGCACCGATGACGGGCACCGCCCACGTCACTCGTCTTCTTGGGCGGCTCTGATCTGCGTCAGTCGTGCCGTCAGACGCTTCGAGCACCTCCTGAAGCTCAATCCGCACGTCCGCCATGTTCTGGAACCGTCGCTCTGAATCCTTTCTCAAACACCGCCTCACCACGTGCGCGAGCGCGGCGGGCCAGCGTTCGGGGATGGCCGGTTCATCCTTCAACACGGCTGTGAGGGTCTCCGGGATTGAGGGGCGCTCGAATACGCGCCGTCCCGTCAAAAGCTCATAGAGCAGCGCACCGAAACTGAAGACGTCTGATCGGTGATCGACGGGACTGCCTTGTGCCTGCTCGGGCGACATGTACGCGGGCGTGCCGCTGATCAGCCCAGCGGCGGACTCGGGTGCACCCTGCACAGTGATATCGGCGGGGCCGGCCGCCGTGCGGCGGCGCGCAAGTCCGAAATCGAGGACCTTGGGCGAGCCGGAGCCGCTCACCAGCACATTGGCGGGTTTGAGATCACGATGGGTGACACCCGCGGCATGCGCCGCAGCGACCGCGTCGGCCACTGCGACCGCGAGCTTCAGCGCCTCGCGGAGCGTCATGCCACCTGGTGGAATCCGCCGGCTCAGGGCCTCGCCGGTCACATATTCCATCACGAGGACATCACGTTCCTCCACGGACAGGATGTCGTGAACGACCACTATGTGGGGGTGGTTCAAGGCGCCTAACCGAGACCTGCCTTTGCCGATGGCGAACCGTCGCGCATCACTGCGAAGGAAGCTCTGTCCGTCCGAAATGGCGGCCGACGCGACGAGCCACTCTCCCAGCTCGTTCCGCGCCAGGGATCGGCGACACCGGTGGGTCCTAAACACCGTTCGCGTTGCATCGATTGAAGTTACGGGCGCTCTTGGATAGCCGCCAGGCGTGTCGTCCGTCCTCGTCTCCCTGTCGACTTCCACCAGTAACAGGCGGTCGAAGGCTTCGCGTTCGCAGTAACGGAGGGCCGGAAGGGAGCACGTCTCCCCTCTGGCCCTTCTTCCTTTGAGGGCGACACGAGCCCAATGACGGCTCCAGAGGTGGACAGATGCTGGCTCAGTCTCCGTGGGAACCGTCCGCTTGACGGTAGGCTTACGGTAGGGCCGCCGCTTCCGGTCGGTCAGCGCCTCCAGGCCACACCGCTCATAGGGGTCCCGAAACCACGAGCCGATCGGGTCGATGACGACGAACGGCGGGCCGGCGTCGAACTTGCCCTCAGGCATCACGGCCGCGGTGTTGCTCTTGCGGGCTCCGCGCACCGCCAACAGGCGAACGTGCGAGTCACCGCCTCGAGCGGCAACGAAAGGTTCGCAGAAAGCGGAAATGCTGCTCACGAAACCGTCATTCTCTTGTTGAATCCAAGCAGGCCGGTCGATAGGAACTTGGCAACGTCTTTGCTCTCACTGGGTGATCATGGAGTTGAGCCCCTCGCCTGAGTACCCGTCGAAGGGCCGAATCCACACGCTTTTCGCACGCATCCGGCTAATCGAGCAGCACGCGCTCACCGTACAGGCTGCCTTTCGCGCCGAAGCGATGAAGGCCGACGCCCAGGACGTGATCTCGGCACTGCATCGTGCCGAAGCGTGGCTGGCTGCGGCACCCGACGTCGTCGCGGAAGTCGAGTACCTCGTCGAAACGGCGAGCAGGCAGCTCTCCAGTCTGGGACGCGCCAGCAGCTCCGTCTCTCTGGCCACTCCGCGTACGCTTGTGTCCAACGTGCCTGACGCCAGGCCGGCTGTCGCACTCGTCGGTGATCAGCTGGTGCGCGCCGTCCCGGTGGGCTCGCTGCAACGCTCGCCGTGCGTTGGAGGCCCCGCCCGGCGAGTCGGAGACCGCCTTCCCGCAGGCGCATCGCTCCCGCGGCGTCTCCGCGATCGAAGGGCGGCGGCGTCCGCGACGTCGAGACTGGCATCCGCTGTCGCCCTGACGTCCCCCCGCCTTCAGTAGCGGATCCGTTTGGAGTCCGTCGGTTACTGACGTTGCCCCCATTACCAGACGGGGGCGAGTTGGAGCGAGGCCGGACTCGAAACCGAAACGCTACTCAGAAGTGGGGGACGTCACTCGCGCTGTTGAACGTGGGCGGCTTCAACCTGCAGGCCGCCCTGCCGGAGGCCGACCCGGTCAACTTCGTCTCGCGCGTGACGATCCCCGTGCTCATGCTGAACGGGCGCTTCGATTTCGTCTACCCGACCGAGACATCGCAGGAGCCCATGTTCCGCGCGTTGGGCACTCCCGCCGCACACAAGCGCCGGGTGGTGTACGACGTGTCACACACCATTCCGCGCAATGAAATGCTCTCGGAATTCGTCGGCTGGTTGGAGAAGTACTGGGGAACCAGTTCTGCGCGAGAGATCGAAACAGGCCACGGTATCCGCGCCTTGCACCGCGCTCGTGACTTCGATCCGTTCGAGGACATCCTGGGCCTGCAGGTCGTCCATCCCTGACGTCACGCGGCGAACCAGCCGACCGTTTTCACGCCCTACACCCATCGTCGACGTCTGCGCTCGATCAGTCCCGGCTCAGAATCGTGTCGCCAGCAGGCGACGGATCTCCGCGGCAGGATCGACGGCCCCGCCCGATGGCTTCACCAGATCGACCGCGGTGTTCGCATCGTCGCGATACTCACGTCGGAGCGACTCGCGTAGCGCGACGTCGTCGATGCCAGCGGCTTCCAACTCCCTCAGCGCCGCGACCGTGACCGCGACTAGTTCGTCCGCGGTGATCAGGTTCATCAGCGTTGCCCGGTGCGCGTAGGCGATGACGGCGGCATCGATGTAGTTCCGGAACACGATGACGCCCCGGCCGTTCGCCGAAGCCCGATCGACGCGTAGCGCCGCGGGCAATCGATCGAACGCCGGGCTCCGCGGCCGCGTCTGGTTCGAACGGTCCTTGAGGTCGTGGATGAAGGTCGTGATCACGCGCGGCCCGCCCTCGACGTCGCCGCTCTCGACGATGCGCTGCGCGGTGAGCGCATCGGCCTGACCCGAATCGCCGACGAAGACGAAGCGATACTCGGGATACACCGACGCAAACGAGAGGAAGTTCATGAACTTCACCTCGGCGATCTTGTCCTCCTGGCCCTGGGGCAGGATGTCGGTCAGAAGATCGACGGCCTGCTCGCCTGGGTTCAGGGACGTTTGCGGCAGCGCGCCAAGGAACGACAGCCCCATGGCCAGGCGGTTGCGAAAGAGCGTTTCGAGCGTCCCGAGCGTCGAGCTGGTGGCGTGACCCGAGAGCGCGCTCGGTCGCAGCTGCAGGGCGAGCGGCCCCCGTGAAGCAGGCCGCGTGAGATCGATCAGGCTGGCTATGCTCCGCTTCTCGAGACGGCCGACGATCGGATTCGGCCTCGCGGACAACGTGGTGATCGGGACTTGAGCAATCCCGTCGTGCACGAACCTGCCGGTGTCGGACCGGTGCGGTTCGTACTTCAATGCGTCATAGAACGCCAGCACGCCGGGATAGGGCGTCTTGTTCGGAGACCTTGGATAGCGTCGATCGATGAGGTTCCCGTAGATGGTGTCGTCGACGTCGCTCAGCACCTTGATGCCGTCGCGTGGCGGGGCCTTCTTTAGATGGTCGACGATGGCCCGCCGCACGCCCGCCCGGTCGACGTCGTGGAACACGTACTCCACCAGGTCCTTGTCGTCCCCGTCGTACTCGAGATCGAACTTGAATGCCGACAACTGGTCGGGGGCGACGGAGAGCAGCAGGTCGCGGATTCTCCCCTCGGTCACCGGATCGGTGCCGGTGTCCGGCGGCGCAAGGCGGCGCATCTCCGCCTGTTTGGCGGCGAAGTCGGGCCCGACCGCGCTGCACCAGCGCGAGCAGGCGCCCGAGAGCAGCACGACGGTCAGCAACCCCATCACACGGCGCGACATCGGCCACGTCATCGAAGACCTCATTTCGTCTGGTCGGCGCTGCGGGCGGGTCGGTCCGAGCCAGGGCAGGCAGTACACGCTCGCCGGCACCTCGCGACGGAAGGTCTCGAGGTCCTCCTCGCAGTGACACATCATGATCACCCGACTCGTCCGTCGGGCGCCACGTGTCGCGCATCTCATCGACGCCAAACGGGCTCATGTCCAGATCGCGCGGCATCCGTCGCGATCATCAACATTGCGCGGAAGAAGGCCTACGGATAGGTCCGCGCTCAATGGACACCACCCTTCGTAGGAGATCCGATGCCGACCATTGCCAACGCCAGACTGAATCTCGCCACCGTGACCTGCACGATCCTCGGGATTCTGATCTCGGTTCCAGCCCTCGCACAGCCGGCGCGCGTCGGGGTCGAAGCCCGCGGCACGGTCGTCGTCGGAGCGGACGGCAACGGCGTCTTCACGACGTCGTTTCCCACCACCCTAGGCGGCGAGGACACGCGCTACTTTCTGGCGCTCCAGGAGACGACCCAGATGGAGAGCCGGCCGTTCGTCTCGTCGATCGTGGTCAGTCTCAACGAAGAACGGGTCCTCACCGTCGACGACGCGACCGTCGAGTTCCCTCGCCGTATCCAGGTCGCGCTCACAACGGTCGGGGGCGAGGCGAACACGCTCCTGGTGACGGCACAGGGCGCCCCGGGCTCCGCGGCGCGCTTCGCGGTCGTCGCCGAGCGCGACGACCGAATGACCGGGGGCCGGTCGGTCCTCCCGTTGGGCTTGCGAGCAGCCAACCAGCGCCTCGCGATCCACAACGCTGGCACCAACCCGGTGGCGTACCGCCTCACGTATTTCAACCGTGACGGTACGACCGCGGGCAGTAGCGCGCCGGCAATCCTGCCCCCCCACGCGTCAACCGGTCGGGACCCGGGCGCGGGAGCCCCCTCGGCGTGGCGGTCGGGGGCGGTGTACGTGGAGTGGGTCTCGCGCGGCGCCGGCGCCGTCACGGCGAGCGACGGCGCGACGGTCCTCGACGCATCGCCCTCCGAGCCCGTCGGCCGCTCCCTGTTCGACGCGGTCTCCGGCGGACTGCTTGCACCACCTTCAGCCGAACTCCGGCCCTGCGATCGCATAGATCGACGACGGCTTGCCGGGCGTCGTCAGCGGGCCCCGGTGCATCCGCACAAACGGCCGCTCGGTCGCGAACCCCATCCTCGAGAGGACGTCTCGCCACTCCTGCCGATCGTCAGGCACGTCCAAGTAGATGCGGCGGTCCGGCTGTTCCGCCAGGGTCGATTCGAGCAGCGCCGCCGCGCTGTCTGGCCTATCGGCGACGAGCGGACCAAGGTGTTCCCGGTTGTGACCGTGACGCCCGAACAGATATCCCTGCAGGTTGCTCCCGCGTGAGATCACTCGTGCGTACTCCGGAGCTTCGTCAGCGAGCCGTTGAAGCAGGCCAATGCGTGAGGCGCCGAATACACGCTGGTCCATCTCGCGAATCGCCGGCCAATCCGCACGCGCGAGCGGCCGCGCGCTGGATCGGTGAGCGCTGGGCGGCGGCTTGACGTCGAGAAACCATCGGGCGAGGCGATATTCGTCCGCGAACCCGAGCTTGCGGTAGATCGCTTCGCCCGAGGGGGTCGCATCGAGGCGCGCCGTCGCGTCTGCGCCGGCGAGCTCGAGCCCACCCTGCAGCAGCGTGGTGCCCACATGCCTGCCGCGAGCGACGGGATCGACGAGCACCATCGAGATCCACGTAAATGAACCGTACGGAAGCGTGGCGACCGTGCCGATGACGCGTCCGTCTTCTTCGGCGACGAGCGCGCCATGAGGAGCAGCCGTCAGGAAGAACCGCCAGTCCTGCTCCGTCTGATTCCAATTGCTGGCGCGGCAGAACGCCAACCCGGCGGCAACATCCTCGAGCGTCATTTCGCGGATCGACACGCCGGTGGGCAGGGACATCGCGGTCATAATAGCCGGCGATGGAGATGCCTGTTTCGATACGGGATGTCGCGCATCTCGACGAGCTGCTGAGCGAACCCTCCGACGCGGCGGTCGAAGCGATGCGCCATGCGAACGGCGACGTGATCGTACTCGGCGCCGCCGGCAAGATGGGGCCTACCTTGGCGCGGATGGCCAGGCGCGCGATGGACGCGGCTGGCCGGTCGCACCGTGTCATCGGCGTCTCCCGCTTCTCGTCTCCCGACCAGCAGCGGACGCTGGAGGCGTCCGGGGTCGAGACGATCCGCTGTGATCTGCTCGACGAATCCGCGGTCGCGCGGCTGCCTGACGTGCCGCACGTCGTCTTCATGGCCGGCCGGAAGTTCGGATCGAGCGGCAACGAACCGCTCACGTGGGCCATGAACGCGTATCTTCCCGCGCTCGTCTGCGCCCGATATCGCAGCAGCCGCATCGTCGTGTTCTCGACTGGGAACGTCTACGGACTCACCCGACATGGCCGCGCCGGTTCGCGCGAAGACGATCGTCCTGCTCCCATCGGCGAGTACGCCATGAGTTGCCTCGCGCGCGAACGCATGGTCGAGTACTTCAGCGACACGGCAGGTATTCCCGCCGCCATCCTCAGGCTGAACTACGCGACGGAGATGCGGTACGGCGTGCTCGTCGATCTGGCGCGCCGCGTGTCGCGGAAGGAGCCCGTGGATGTGACGATGGGGTACTTCAACACGATCTGGCAGGGCGACGCCAACGCCATGGCCCTGGCGGCGCTGACGCACGCGTCGACGCCGGCGTCGATCGTCAATATCGCGGGACCTGAAGAGGTCAGCGTCCGCAGCGCTGCCACCGAGCTGGCGCGGTTGCTGGATACCGACGTCATGTTCACGGGCAGCGAGGCGGACGATGCGCTGTTGAGCAACGGGTCGCGTGGCTGGGCGCTTCTCGGCCGCCCGCGCGTCGACGTCGAACGGCTGATCTCGTGGACCGCCGACTGGACGCGGCGCGGCGGCGACCATCTCGGCAAGCCTACACAGTTCGAATCGCGCGCCGGACGATTCTGATGAGTGGTCTCCCGGCGAGCGTACGCGCAGCGATCCAGGACGGCCGGGTCATTCCCGCCCATCCGCTTGCCCTCCACGAGGACGGCAGGTTCGATGAGCAGCGCCAACGGGCTCTGACCCGCTACTACGCCGCGGCCGGAAGCGGCGGACTCGCGGTCGGTGTGCACACGACGCAATTCGCGATCCGGGATCCCGCGATCGGACTGTTCGAGCCGGTACTCGCGATCGCTGCCGAAGAAATGGATCGCGCGGACGCGGGCCGGGCTGAGCCGCTGATCCGGATGGGCGGCATCTGTGGTCGCACGGATCAAGCCCTGTGCGAGGCGGATCTGCTCGCGCGCCTCGGCTACCATGCCGGACTCCTCAGCCTTGCCGCGATGGCCGACGCGGACGATGCCGCGCTCGTTGCGCACTGCGCGACCGTCGGCGCCCGCATTCCGCTCGTCGGCTTCTACCTGCAGTCCTCGGTGGGCGGCCGGCCGCTGTCGTACGCATTCTGGCGCCGATTCGCGGAAATACCCGCCGTTGTGGCCATCAAGATTGCGCCGTTCAACCGCTATCAGACCATCGACGTCATCCGGGCGGTCATCGATGCCGGGCGCGACGACATCGCGCTCTACACTGGAAACGACGATGCCATCGTCGCCGACCTCGTGACGCCATTCCGGCTCGCCATCGACGGACGAATGGTAGAGCGCCGTATCGTCGGCGGGCTTCTTGGCCACTGGGCCGTGTGGACGCGGAGCGCCGTGTCGCTGCTCGACGAGTGTCAGGCGGCGGCGCGCGCCGGACAGATCCCGGCACCACTGCTGCAACGCGGGGCCGAGATCACCGACGCCAACGCGGCGTTCTTCGACGCGGCCCATGGCTTCGCCGGCTGCATCGCTGGTATTCAGGAAGTGCTGCGGCGCCAGGGGCTCGTACGCAGCGCGCGGTGTCTGGGCGCGGCCGACGTCCTCAGCCCGGGCCAAGCCGCCGAAATCGATCGTGTCTGCCGCGCCTATCCGCATCTCGCGGATGACGCATTCGTTCGCGCACATCTGGATGAGTGGCTCGGATGCTGAGACGCCTTGCGATCGTTGGGCTGGCTGCCGCGTCGGCCGGCAGCCTCGTGCAGCAGAACGCCTCGCAACCGGTCGACCTCGTCGTCCTCAACGCGAAGATTCTGACCGTCGACGAACGGTTCCGTGAGGCGCAGGCACTTGCCGTTCGCGACGGACGGTTCGTCGCCGTGGGATCGACCGCCGAGGTGCGCGCTCGCATCGACGGCGCGACACGCGTGATCGACGGAGGCGGCCGCACGGTCATCCCGGGGCTGATCGATTCGCACGTGCACGCTCTGGGCGTTGCTGCGGCAGAGGCGTCGCAGCCGTTTCAGAACCTGCGATCGATTGGAGAGTTGCAGGACTGGATTCGAGCCACGGCAGGGCGGGTTCCGCGGGACACGTGGATATGGACGCCGCGTGTCTATCCGCCGCGCCTGCGCGAGCGCCGCTATCCCACCCGTCAGGAGCTGGACGAGGCGGCGCCGCATAATCCCGTCGCGGTCGATGGGGCGTACGCATTCTCGCTCAACAGCATGGCGTTGCGGGCTGCGGGTGTGACCCGCGCGTCAGCGGATCCACCAGGAGGCGCCATCGTCAAGGATGCCCGTGGGGAGCCGACGGGGCTCCTTCGGAACGTCGGGTCGATGCTCGCCCGCTTCCAGCCCAGCGAATCGGCGGCTCCGCCGCTGGACATGCTCGAGCGGGTGCACCGCCAGTACGTCGCGACCGGAATCACGAGCGTGATCGAACGGAACGCAACGGTCGAGGGCTATCGGGCGTACGAGGCCCTGCAGCGCGCCGGCCGGTTGACCGTGCGCGCGACCGTGACGTTTCGCATCCCGCATCCCGAAGACGCGGCCAAGGTCGAGCGGTTCATCACCGGCCTGCCGTTCAGGTTCGGCGGCGGCGATGACTGGCTGAAGGTCGGTCCGCTCAAGATCTTCGTCGATGGTGGAATTCTGCTCGGCACCGCGTTCATGCGCGAACCGTACGGCGCCGGCGCGCGCGATCTGTACGCGATCGACGACCCCGCGTATCGTGGCTTCCTGACGCTGACGCCGGAGCAGATTCGCTCCGCCATTGCGATGGGCCACAGGCACGGATGGCAGATGGTCGCGCACGTCACCGGCGACGCCGGCGTCGACACAGTGCTCGACGCGTTCGCAGCCGCGCAGGCGCAGCTGCCCTCGCCGGATCCCCGCTATACGCTCATTCACGCCTACTTCGTTCATCCCGAATCGGCCGCGCGCGCCGCGCGCCTCGGGGTGCTCGTGGACACTCAGCCCGCGTGGTATTACAAGGATGCGGACGCCCTCGCAGCGGGGCTCGGACGCGAGCGGCTTGCACATTTCATCGGACTGCGGACGCTCCGGCAGGCGGGCGTCGACGTCGCGATCAACACCGACCACATGTTCGGCCTCGATCGCGACGAGGCGTTGAATCCGTTCAATCCGTTCCTGACCATGTACGCCGCGACGACGAGACGAACGCAGTCCGGAGCGATCGTGTCCGGCGGCGAGGCGGTTTCACGCGAGGAGGCACTGCGCATGATGACGAGCGCCGCGGCACGGTTCAGCTTCGACGACAAGACGCGGGGCTCGATCGAGGTTGGCAAGCTCGCGGATTTCGTCGTGCTCGACACAGATATCATGACCTGCCCGCCCGACCGCCTGCGCGCCGTTCACTCGGAGATGACGGTGATCGGCGGCCGCGTGGCGTACGAGCGAACCGCGCAGCGGTGAGACCCCACGGTTTGCCCTGGGTGGAAGCACCGGGACGTCGTGCTGGCCGTCAGCCTAGCGCCGCGGCTTCAGGGCTTCTCCGCACATAAGCGCACGAGTGGGGCCACCTCGCCGCCAAAGTCGGCCTGCCCATTGGCGTCCTCGTAGTGGCGCACGCGAAGTGACGAGAAGATCTGCAGCAACTCGTTGGTATCGAACACCACGCCACCGCCGATCGAGCGGGTCTTGGTCGCGTCCCGGTGCGCCCCCTCGATAACCACGATGCCACCGGGCTTCAAGGCGCGCATGACGCGTGCCGCATTCGAGCGCACGCCGACGTAGCTGAGCACGATCACGTCCCATCGATTTTCGCCCCAGTCGAACTCGTCGTCGGTTTGCACCGTGGCCGCGATCCGCACGCCGGCCTTCGCCGCGGTCTGCTGCGCCAGCGCGACGGCGCGTCCGGCAGGGTCGAAGCCCGTGACCGTCCAACCCTGCTGGGCAAGGTAAATCGCGTTGCGGCCCTGGCCCATGCCCACGTCGAGCGCAGTCCCCGGCGTCCGCCCCTGCACCATGTGCACGAGGAACGCGTTCGGGTTCGTGTTGAAGCGCGGCTTCTCGGCGGTGAGTATTCGGTTCCACCGCTCCACTTCGAGATGCTGCCCCTGCTCCCGGATGGTCACGATCGTCGTGTTTGCCTGTTCGGCCGACGTGCCGGCGGCGACGAGCGTTGCTCGATAGGCGTCGAGCAGCTTGGGGTCGTCGCGGAGCGCGACCGGCTGGAACGAGGCCCAGTACCGGAAGCGCTCGTAGGTCTGAACCTCAGGCGCAAGCTGCGACCAAGCCTGGAGGGTTGCGTCCGACGGCGGCGGGGGCGTCACCGGCTGCTGGGCGGCGACCGCAGGGGCGAAGACGAGCAGCGTGCACAACGCGAGGCTAGTGAGACAGCGAGCGGCAGAAATCATCGGACCTCCCGGTGCGTCGTGCGAAGACGCCAGCCTGCACGTGACCGTCGACCAATCACCATCCCCCTTCGACCAGTGGTCCGTTAGAAACCGAGCTCCTCGGCAGCCGCGAGAGTCAAGGGACGCGGGCCGTAGTCGTCCAAGGGTAGCGTGCGGATACCGCGCAGAGTCAGCGCGTTCTCAGTGTTCCGCTCGCGGCGCTCCTCGGTGGCGACGGTGCTCACCAGGGCGGCGCCACGGGCGGCCCAGTCGACATGCACTGCACCGCGCGTCCACTGAAGACCCAGCGCCGCTGACACCTCGTTCAAGTTGAGGTTCAGCGTCGCGTGGCGGGCGACGCGTTGCGGAGCACTGCGGCCGGCAACGCTGCCGTCAGGGTTGAAGAACGCGATCCGGAAACGGACTTCCGCAACTCCAGCGTTGTGGACGGCCAGCAGCGTGCGAACGCGTTGGCTCACCCGGGCCCAGGGAAGTATCGATAGGCCTCCAAGGAACACAGCAGCCGGACGTTCTGCGAGGAACGCGACGCGTGCCGCCGAACCCGGCTGCCCGCCAGCGGTGATGACTATCGTGTTGAGGTCTCCGCCGGGCGGGTTCAGGGCCACCTCGACGCGATCACGATCGAACTCGACCTGCGTTTGAAGAACAACATCGGCGTTGAGAGTAACGCTGATTGAATCGACCGGCGGCGGGCAAGGGACGTCGGGAGGCTCCGCGCTCGGGTCACGGCATACGTCGTTGGCGACGATCAGGATGTAGCGCACCTCACCACCGCCGACCGTGGTTGCAAAACTGTCGGCCGTCCCGCCGTTGCCGTCTTCATTCACGATCACACGGCCGCTGTACTGGAGCTGCGTTTCGTGGGCCATCACGGAGCGTCGGGCCTCGCTCGCCCGGAACCTTCTCGATTCCATCTGCGTGGCCTCTTGCAGCGCCAGGAGCTGGGTGTTCATGGGGGCGCCAGGCTCGTGGGAGTCTTTCATGGCCATACCGTCCTCCTTGGTGCGCGGCATTCGAAGGGCGATCGGCGCCAGCCTCGTCGACCGCGTGACACAGCTCTTCCGGAGGCGCCGGCTTTACCATCGCATGCTCCTCTCGTTCCGTCGGGTCGGGTCATTCCGGGCGGCCATCATAGCGGCCCCAGCCCGTTGGCCACAACAGTGCGGGAGGGCTGCTCGCCGCTACTTCGCCGCCGCGGTGCTGTCCGCGTCTGGCGGGAAATTCATGCGGCGCAGCAGGACCTGCCAACGAGGATCGGCGTGCAGGCTGTCGAGACGTGGATCGGTCTTGACGTAGTTGAGACCGTCGCGCTCCTCGAACATCCTGGACAGCGATCGGAAGGCTTCGTCCTTGTCGCCAAGGGCCGCGTGGACCGTCGCCGATTCGACCCACGCCCACTTGCTCGTGCGCTGGGCCTGGAGAATCCGCCGCGCCTCCGCGGGCTTCCCCATCCGCGCGTAAATCCGGGCAACGGCCGGGCCCGCGCCGGCCGGGCGCCCCAGCAACGTGTCCTCCTTGCCATGGAGAGCCAGGGCCTGGTCGTACTTCCCCTCTTCCTCATACACGTCGGCGAGCCGGTGATAGCTGCCGGGGGTCTGTGGCTCGAGGTCAATCGCCTCGTTCAGATGCACGATGGCTTCATCGAAGCGGCGGGCGCGGTAGAGCACCCGACCAAAACCCGACTGCACGGCCGCAGACAGCGGATCCAGCCGCTCCGCTCGTTCCATGTGGGTAACGGCTTCGGCAAATCGGCCCAAGGCCATGAACAGCATGCCGTGGAAGAAATGGGCGTCACGATTGTTCGGATCGATGTCGAGAGCGCGGCGGAAGTGCCGCTGGGCGCCCGGCCAGTCCCAGTCGTAGGCGAACTTGATCCGGCCCATCGACACATGCGCCTCGGCCAGCTCTCCGTCCAGCTGCAGGGCCGTGGTCGCCGCAGCTCGTGACGGCGGTTCAACCTGCTTCAGCGTCTTCGCGCCAAAGATGCCTCGCCACCACCATGCGTGAGAGAGACCGGCGTGGGCCGCCGCATAGCCGGGATCGAGGCGTGTCGCCTGTTCGAAGTGGGCGATGGCCCGCGTCAGGTCTTCCTCGTTGGTTCTCCAGAGATAGTGCTGGCCGAGCAAGTACTCCTGGTAGGCAGCCGGCGCGACGACGCCCGCCGCGGCGAGCCGGGCCCGTTCTTCCGCGGTGATCTGTACCTGGATCTCTTCGGCGACGGCGCGCGCGACGTCCGCCTGCAGCTTGAGGACGTCGGTCAGCTCGCGCTCGTATTGCCGTGCCCAGAGGTGCGTGTCGGTCGGCCCCTGGACCAGCTGGAGGTTGATCCGTACCCGGTCGCCGCTGCGCTGCACCGATCCCTCGATGACGGCGTCGACTTCGAGCGCCCGAGCGATCTCGGGAAGCGACCGCGCCGCCCCCTTGAAGCGCATCACCGATGTGCGTGAGACGACCCGGAGCGCGCGGATGCGCGCGAGATTGGCGATGAGCGCCTCGGTCATGCCGTCGGCGAAGTATTCCTGCGACGGATCGCCCGACAGGTTGTCCAGCGGCAGCACCGCCAGCGCGGTGATCTGGGGCCGTCCTCCGGCAACGGCCTGCGGCGAGCGCAGGGCGTAAATCAGCGCCCCGACGGCAAGCGCCGCCCCGACACCGAGCACCACCCGCCGCCACGGCCACCCCGCTCCCGCGGGCGACGCGGCCGTGACGGTCACCGGCGCCGGCTCGCTCGGCGCAGCGAGCGCCGGAGCCTCGGGGAGCGCTCCGGACAGGGCTCCTGCCTCCGCCGCCGGCTCAGTCTCGGCCGGCGCAGTCTCGACCGGCTCAGTCTCGGCCTCCTCCCGCACGTCCGCGGCATCCGCGACGAAGCGATACCCGCGCCCGGGCACGGTGACGATGTAGCGGTGGTCGTCCGGGGTCTCGCCCAGCGCCTTGCGCAGGACCGAGATGTTCCGGGTGAGCCCGCCCTCCTCGACGACGGTGTCGCCCCAGATCCGCTGCAAAAGCTCGTCCTTCGTGAGCACGCGGTCGCGCTGCTCGACGAGGGCGAGCAGCGTCTCGAGTGCTTTGGGCGAGAGCGCCACGGGGACGCCGTCCCGCAGCAGGAGTCGGCGGTCGACCTGGAGCCGGAACGGGCCGAACTGGTACGTGGATCGGGACTCGCCCATGGGCGGGAAGGTTTCCGAAGGAAAACGAAGCTCCGTTGTAAGGACTTGTCAGCGCCGCTGTCGCGAAGCTGCGGGGGTCGATGCGGTCCGACCGTCGTCATTTTACCGCCAGAGCGAAACGGAGATCCCATGCCCCGCACACCCTTTCGTCCGACCGCCGGCGTTGCCGCCGGCCTTGCCCTACTCACCGGCCTCAGCCTCCTGAGCGCCTCGCCCGGCGACCGCCACGGGGATCGCTTCGGTGACTGGACGCCCCCGGTCAACCTGGGGGAGGCGGTGAACTCGCCCTACCAGGAAATCCTGCCGGCGCTGTCCAAGAACGGATCGAGCCTCTATTTCTCGTCCGACCGGCCGGGGTCGCTGGGCGGCGAGGACCTGTGGGTCTCCCGGCGCGCGGGGAAGGACGGCGCCTGGCAGGCCCCCGTCAACCTGGGGGCCGCGATCAACACCCCCTTCAACGAGCGCTCGCCTGAGCTGTCGCGCGACGGTCACTTCCTCTTCTTCGCGACGAATCGTCCCGGCGGCGTGGGGGATTTCGACATCTGGGTCGCGTGGCGCGCCCACACGCGGGATGACGTCGGCTGGCGGCCGGCGGTCAATCTGGGCCCCGGCGTCAACGGCGCCGCCGGCGATTTCGGGCCGGGCTTCTTCGAGAACGACGACAGCGGTATTCCCGAGCTCCATTTCGCAAGCACTCGGCCGGGAGGGCTCGGCAGCGCTGACCTCTATCGCAGCGCGCTGCAGTGGTTCGGCGGGTTCGGACCGGCGGTGCCGGTCTCCGAGCTCAACAGTCCGCAGGGCGATTTCCGCCCCTCGCTTCGCGCCGACGGGCTCGAGATCGTCTTCGACTCGAATCGCCCCGGCCCGCCGGATGTCGCAGGGATTGGCCTGCGCGACATCTGGGTCGCGCGCCGCAGGTCGACGTGGGCGCCGTGGTCGACCCCGACCAACCTCGGTCCCGTGGTCAACAGTCCGTTCAACGACTACCTCGCGATGCTGTCGGGCGACGGGACCACCCTCGTTCTCGCGTCGGACCGCCCCGGCGGATTGGGCGGAAACGACCTCTACATGTCCACGCGGTCGCGTCGATGACCGCACCGATACACGCGACCCTGACCGGAGGAGACATCATGAGACACGCAGCCCTTCGCACGACCGCCGCCGGCCTGTTCGCCGTCATGGCGCTGGCGCCCGGCGCACCGGTGCAGACGCTCGGCAGCGCTGAAGACTCGACGGCCCCGAGCAACCTGGTGATCGAGTGGAACCAGATCCTCATCGACACGCTCATCGCCGCCGCCCCACCGAATGCCGCGAGTCCGCGGCTGGGGGCCATCGTCCAGGCGGCGGTGTTCGACGCCTACAACGGCATCGACCAGCGCTACACGCCCCTGTTCGCGGCGGGGCGAGCGCCCGAGGGCGCCTTGGCGGAGGCCGCGGTCGTCGCTGCCGCCTACACGACGCTGGTCGGCCTGTTCCCGTCCCGGCAGGCCGCGGCGCTCGACCCCGCCTACGCGGCGTCGCTCGAGGCGCTCCGCGACCACTGCCTGACCGGGCACCGGTCGCACGAGCGCCTTCACGTCTGCGAGAAGCGCATCCAGGATGGCGTCGAATGGGGCACCGACGTCGCGCACACGATCCTGGACCTGCGTGCCAACGACGGCTTCAGCGCCAGCTACCCGGTCTTCGCCGGCGGCCCGGCCATCGGCCAGTGGCGACCCACGCCGCCGGCGTTCGGCTCGATGAGCAACCCGAGCCTGGCCTTCACCGACATGTTCGTCCTGGCGAGCTCCACCCAGTTCCAGCCCGAGCGACCGCGGACGCTCACCAGCACGGTCTTTGCCGACGACATCCATGCGGTGAAGGCACTCGGCCGCCAGACCGGCTCCACGCGCACCGACGACCAGACTGCGCTCGCGCGCTTCTGGGAGGCGAGTGCCAGCGTGCACTGGAATCAGGCTGCGAACCAGATGGCACGGGACCGTCGCCTGTCGTTGGGGCGCAGCGCCCGGCTGTTCGCGACGCTGAACATCGCGATGGCCGACACCATCCAGACCATCTGGACCGCCAAGCGCTTCTACGGGTCCGTGGCAACGGAAGTGACCTGGCGCCCCGTGAGCGCCATTCCTCTGGCAGAGGCCGACGGCAATCCCGACACGGTACCCGAGCCCGGCTGGCTGCCGCTCATGACCACGCCGTCGCACCCGGAATACCCGGCCGGCCATCCCAGTCTCAACGGCGCAGCCGCCACGGTCCTCCTGCGGCACTTCACCGATCGGCAGACGTTCACCCTGACGTCGGTGGGCCAGCCGAGCCGGACCTATACCAGCATTTCCCTGGCGCGCGCCGACGGGAACCAGGCGCGCGTCTGGGGCGGCATGCACTATCCGAGCACGGTCGCCATCAGCGATGCCACGGGCGCGGCGATCGCCGAGTTCGTGGATCGGCATGCCATGCGACGGCTTGACGGGAGGTGAGCGTGAAATAGTCCGGGAGGTCCTTCTTCGTGTCACGAAGAATCTCGACGATGGCGCGGCGATCCTGGGGAGATGTTTTGTATCGCCCGCCCGACGCTCTACCGGAGAGCATTCGCCACATCTGTCTGTAGACGGCGGACCGCCCCTCCGCCGGCAGACCGTCGAACGCTGCGGTGTAGATCATGTAGCTGCAGGGATAGCGCATCAGTCTCGTGCGGAGATCGAGCTGCCGCAAGGAACGACCTTTGGAATCCTGGGGGCCCTTGGCGCTGAACGACGCGGCGAACTGTGTCGTCCCCTCGATCGCCGACGCGAGTGGCGCCTCGTCCACGAAAAGCAGGTATTCGGCCAGCTCGTTGACGGCGTCGGCGAGCGGGCCTGCTGCCAGATCGAGCCGGTTGTCGGCCTGCGCCGCACGTATCTCCCAACCGACCCGTGTGATCAGATTGATGGCATGCATCTGGTGCTCGAACACCATCAGAGCCACGATGTCGCTGTGCGCAGACAAGTAGCCGGTACTGTCGAACCGCTGCCCGAGCGATCTCTGGTTCAGCGTCCCTGCGTTCACCGACGCGTCAGCCTTGTCGACGTTCTCGACCACGGCATTGCCGAGGTGTCGCATGCGTCCGTGCGTGCCGGTCGCATACCATCCACCCCACCGATCAGCGAAGGGCGTGCGATGGTCGACGTCGAAGCTGCCAAGCTGCCGCAGAACCGACCCGTTCGGAGCACTGAAGTTGCTGCGGACCAGCATGCCCGGCACGTCCAAGCTGGTGAACGACTGGTGGCAGGCCAGACATTGGGCGGGCCGAAGCAGTGCCGCCCGCTTCAGCGGCATGCCCAACATCGCCGACTGCTGGAGCGTGTAGAAGATGACGCCCTGTTGTGGATCGTGGGACGCGAACTCGAGCCACGGCGCGCCGCGAATGTAGCCGACGACCACGGAGTCGTTGAAGTAGAGGGCGCGCGGATTCCTGGGCCCGGTGAGCCCCCCTTGTATGCCGGTCTTCGTAAACACGAGGACCTGCGATTCGATGGGCACGTCCAACTCACCCAGCACGGCCCGCAGGTATCCAGACCCGATCTCGAAGGGAGGGTTCAACGTGCCGGCCTCGAGTCGCCGCGCCAGCCCTGACACGGCATCCGTCACCGGACGCGTGGAGTAGGAAATCGCCGGATCGTCGACCGAACCTGGGAAGCTGCGCCGGTTCAACTGCGCAGCGGCGTAGGACACCGCCACGGCTGTGACGCCGGCCACAATCGTGAGCACACCGAGAACGGAATGCCGTCGCATGCGAACCGCCGGCATGGTAGCAGGTGCCGATCAATCCTCGGCCAGCGGTGAAGATGCCTTCCATTCACGCCGACTGCGACGACCCGGTGAGGTGCCAAGCACACCGCCGATCAGGATCACCAGCGGCGCGAGGAGCATCCCAGCGGCGCCGAGAAGCGACGCCTTCATGGTGAGGATCAGGCGGAGCGTGTAGGGGACGGCGGGTGGTCCTCCCAGGCTCGCGATGATGGGCGTCGACAGCGCGAGCACGACGATCGTCGTCGTCACGAAGGCCAGCAGACTGGCGGCCGGCTGCGCGGGATGGCTACGGGTGACCGTCCATCCCCCGATCAGAAACGCGAGAGCGCCGGCGGTCAGGAAACGCCATCGCGTGGCCCTCGAGGAGATCGCCCGTCATCGCCTCCTGGCCGGGCGCAAGCCGGTCGAGCAGGGCCGTCGCGACCCGCGGCGCACGCCGCCCGAGTCGGCGCGGATGGGATTCACTCTGCCGGTCTTCGTCGTCCCAGCTGGTCATGCTGGCCTCCCCTTCAACTGCGGGATCCCCTGCCAGAGCGCGATCAGCGCCCGCTGCGTCGCGCGCACCTGGCGCACCCCCTGTCCCGTCACGTGAAAGAACTTCTTCGCGCGACCGCCGCGCTCGGCAGTTGGCTCGCCCCACCTCGACGACACGAGGCCACGCTGTTCGAGGCGATCGAGCGTGGCGTAAACGACGGCCATCGCAACCTCGCGGCCAGCCGTCTCGCGGATCTCGCGTGCGATGGGAATGCCGTAGGCGTCGTCGCCGAGCCGCAGCGCAGCCAGCAGCAGCATCAGCTCGAGGTCGGTCAGCAGAGCCCGAGCCATATGAACATGAATTATGTACAAATCGACTGAGGTCGCAAGGAGGTAGCCGGGACGTGCGCTCTGCCCTCATGTCCAGTGTTGAACAGACAGGTCGCCGCCGGATTCGCTAGCGTTGGCGTGCGTCGGTGGATGTTCGCCGGCTCGAGGGAGATACACCCATGCGTCTCACGTTCAGATTCGCGGCGATTGCTCTGGGCCTCGCGATCATGGTCACGGGCTGCGGGAAACCCAGCGCAGAGGTGGCGGACGCGACGGCCGCCGTTGACAAGGCCAATACCGAGGGCGCGGGAAAGTATGCAGCCGAGTCGGTGAGGGCCGCCGAGGATGCTCGGGCCGCACTTGACGCCGAGGTCAAAACCCAGGAAGGCAAGTGGGTCAAATCGTACGGCAAGACCAAGGAGCTTGCAGCTGCCGCCAAGGTGGCAGGCGACAAGGCGGCAGCCGAGGCCATCGCGAGCAGGGAAAAGGGTGAAGCGGTGGCGGCCACCAGAGCAGCCCATGTTGCCACGACCAGAGCGAGGGCCAGGATAGCCCCGGTCCGCATCGGTGGTCAGGTCAGAGCGCCCACCAAGATAAAGGACGTTCAGCCACTCTATCCCGCCATCGCGCAATCGGCGCGGGTCGCGGGCCTGGTCACGATCGAGGCGACGATCGGCCCCGACGGAAGAGTCTCCGACGCGAAGATCGTCCGGTCGATTCCGCTACTCGATCAGTCCGCACTTGACGCCGTGCGGCAGTGGGAGTACGCGCCGACGCTCCTGAACGGTGTACCTGTGCCCGTCGTCCTGACGGTCTCCGTCAACTTCACGCGCTCCTGAGGCCACGCTGGTCACTGCTGCGCTCTGACGCCGTCAGGCTGCTTCCTTGCGTCGGTATGCCTTCACCACTTTGATGGGCGGTGAGAGCGATTCAGTCCCATAAGGGCCGGCACGACCGGTGGGCGAGGCCTGAATCTCCTTGACCACGTCCATACCGCGCACGATGCGACCGAACGCGGCGAACCCCTGACCGTCCGGGTTTCGTCGACCACCGACGTCCATCTCGGGTTGATCGCCGATGACGATGGAGAACGATCCTGTCGCGGTGTCGGGGCCATTGCGCGCCATCGACATGGTGCCGTTGACGTGCTTCAGTCCGGTGACGCTGGTTCGCTCCAGCGAAATCGGCGGGAACGCCTCCCGCTCCCGTGCTGCGTCGATCTGGAACTGAATGACCTGGATCTCGACGTCGTGCCGGACCGTGTTGTCCGGACGGACCGAGCGATTGACGCTGCCGCCGTCGAAGAATCCGGCGTCGACATAGCGCAAGAAGTTGGCGGCGGTGGCCGGCGCGCGAACGCTGTCGACCTCCATCTCGATCGTCCCCTTCTCGGTTTCGAAGACGACGAAGGCGTTCTGCCGGCGTTCGGGCGCCTGTGACGCCGCACCGGCAACGATGATAGTGGCGGCGGCGAGCGCGCGGATCATGGGCCGGCATTATACGCGTGCCGCCCCGCAGCGGCCGGCTGTGGAGGTGTGAGCCGCCACCCGGTCGCGTTACACTGCGGCATGCGCGGTGGACCTCGACAGGCGGGGGGGTGGCTCGTTGCAGCCGGTGTCGTCGCGACGACCGCTGGCGTGCTGATCGCGGCGCAGGCGCCCTCTCCCCCGCCGCTGCTGGCGGACGTGCTGCGAGCCCGGTCCGAGTGGCGGCTGCTCGACCCGACGACCGACCTCGTGGGCGACTACACGGTCGCTCAGCTCGTGGAGCTCGATCGCTGGCCGCCCTGGATCGAGATGGACTACGACCGCGACGGCAAGACCGACATCGCGGCGGTGGTGGTTCGCCGCACCGGGAGCGAACCGGAGTTCACCGTCGCGGTCGTGCACGGCGCGACACCGGGCCGTGCCGAGCTGGTGGTGCCGTTCAGCCCACAGCGGATCTTCGGCGTATCCGAAGCCATCAAGGACGACACGATCATGCCGCTGCGCTGCGCCGACTGCGAGGCCAACGTCTGGTATCGCTGGAACGGCCGCGCCTACGAACCGTTGCTGCAGGCCGTCGGCGAATCGCTCCGTATCGGCGGCGAGCCCGGCGCGCGCTCGCCGCTCTTCGCCAGTCCGCGTGCCGACGCGCCACGAAGCGCCGAGGTCCCGTACTGCGCTCGGGCGCAGGTGCAGGAGGTCGGCGGCGAGGAAGGGCGGCGCTGGTACCGCGTGGAAGTGGTCGCGCCGACGTTCCCGCGGGGCTGGGTGCCGCAGCAGTTCGTGATGGGCGCTGGCGACTGCGATCGCTAGCAGCCCGCCAGAACCAGGTGCTAGACTCGCCATCATGCCGACACGGCGAACGTTCCTGCAGGCCGCCGCAGTGGCGTCGGCCGGAGCCTTTGCGCCCATGAGCCACGCGGCTCAGCAGCGCTACAAGATGGGCCTTCAGCTCTACACGATCCGCGACGCGATGGCGCGCGACGCGGCCGGCACGCTGAAGCGCATCGCGGCCCTGGGTTACGAGGAGGTCGAGACCTATGGGTTCGATCCCGAGGGACTCGGCTACTACAAGATGCCGGCGCGCGACTTCGCGGAACGGCTGCGTGACAACGGGCTCACCAGCCCCAGCGGTCACTACGACCTGAACCGGTTCGCCACGGCGAGCGATGCAGACCTGCATCGCTATGTCGACCGCAGCATCGAAGGGGCGAAGCTGCTGGGCCAGAGCTACATCACCTGGCCGTTCCTCGAAGAGCCGCTCCGGCAGCTCGAGCCGTTCACCCGCATCATCGGCCGCTTCAACGCG
>JANOIR010000306.1:0-11435 GCA_031407765.1 Vicinamibacteraceae bacterium | reverse complement strand
TTCAGGAGTATGGCGACCCAGTCCGTCGGCTCGAATAGGGTCCGCAGAAATCGGATTGGAGCGTAGGGATCTGGAGCGGCCATTGGATACGTTCGGTTGGGCTGGATCGAGCTGGAACGCGGCTACGACCCCTCCTTCATGAACGCCAGATCGGCCGGAAACCTGTCATCCCCTTAGCAGGCAGACTCAAGCCAGGACGTCGTCTCCACGAGGAACTATTCGCGGTCACTGTGGCAAAGACATACGAACCCCAGTGTGCGCGAGTACTGTAAGGCCGGACTGGCGCCGTGCAGGACGTCGTCGGTCTATCATTGACGACTGAACGCGAGTGATCCACGCGCGGACACCTCAGGCCCCGACCGGCGGATTCGATTCCTGCTTGGCTGATCTCGCGGCGGTGGGAGCGGTTCATTACGGCTCTTCGACGTGGCGCCTCGCGGCGCGGCAATCTTCGGCTGTTCGGCTTGAAGCGCCTACAGCTGGTCCTCATACGCCGTTTACGTAGCGAAATCGAGCAGTACCAACAGACGCGACCGCGATGCTCAGCGCGACTGCCACGACACGCATTCGACTCGCTCTTTCCATTCCCTACCGCCATCACTCTATTCCCAGACGCGCACGCCCGGTGCACAATGTGCGTGTCTATGCCGGCCTGAACGGAGTTCTCATGCCGTCCGTGTTCCGCTACGCCCTTCGTCAGCTGCTCAAGTCGCCGGGGTTCACGCTCGTCGCCGTGATCGGCCTCGCGCTCGGCATTGGCGCCACCGTCGCGCTCTTCAGCGTCGTCAACTCCGTGCTCCTACGGCCGCTGCCCTATCACGAGCCCGATCGACTGGTGAGACTCGCATCCACCAACGAACAACACAACCTCATTCGCGTCGGGTTTTCGTATTCGCGATTCCTCGAAGTGCAGCAGCGGCAGCACGTGTTCAGCGATCTCGCGTTGTCCGCAGACAACGCGTTCACGCTGACCGAGCGCGGCGATCCCGAACAGGTGATTGGCCTGCACGCCTCGGCCGCGCTGCTGCCAACGCTCGGACTGCAGCCGATCATCGGACGTAACTTTTCGCCGGATGACGATCGTCCCGGCGGCCCACGCGTCGTGCTGATCAGTCAGCAGTTGTGGCAGCAGCGCTTCAACCGCGATGCGGCGGTGCTCGGTCAGGCGCTGATGCTCGACGGCGTGCCCTACACAATCGTCGGCGTGCTGCCCGAAGGGGCAACGGCGTTTCCGCTCAATCAACAGCAGATCTGGCTGCCGCGTCCCGCCGAAGTGCCCTATCCACAGGCGCTGCAGGGCGGCGGCTACTCTTTCAACGCGATCGCGCGGCTCAAACCGGGCGTCTCGCTCGAGCAGGCGCGCGAGGCGATGAACGTGATCGCTGTAGGCTACCGGGCGGCGCACCCGGGGAACGTCGACGCACCGTCGAGGATCGAGCTCATGCCGCTCCTGGACGATGCGGTCGGCGCACAGCGCGAGAGTTATCTGTTGATCTTTGGCGCCGTGGCGTGCGTGCTGCTGATCGCGTGCGCGAACATCGCCAACCTGCTGCTCGCGCGCTTTGCGGGCAGACGTCGCGAGATCGCGACACGGTTTGCGCTCGGCGCGAGCCGCGTGGAAGTCGTGCGGCAGCTCGTCTCGGAAAGCATGCTGCTCGCGGCGTTCGGCGGTGCCCTCGGACTGCTGCTCGCCGCGGGGGCGCTGCGCGCGCTGGTTGCCTTCGGCGTGGACCTGATTCCCCGCGTCGCTGAAATCAGCATCGATCCCATTGCGCTCGCCTTCACGCTGACGGCGACGCTCGTGACCGGTCTTGTGATTGGCCTGCTGCCCGCGATGCAGGCCTCGGGCGTCAACGTTCTCGACGCGCTGAAAGCAGCGGGCCCAGGATCCGTCGGATCGGGCCGTCATCTTCGTGCCGGCTTGCTGGTCGTTGAAGTGTCGCTGTCGCTGGTGCTGCTGATCGCCGCCGGGTTGTTGTCGACCAGCTTCGTGCGGCTGCAGCGCGTCGACCCCGGCTTCGAGCCAGAGGGCGTGTTCACCGCCCAGATCGCGTTGCCGCGGCATTACTCGCCCGCCAAGGTCATGGGGTTCTACGAGCAGTTCTCTCAACGTCTCGCGACGCTGCGCGGCACATCGTCTGCCGCGCTCAGCGATCGCGTCCCGCTGACCGGCGGCCAGACGCCAACGGTGGTGGCGGTTGCAGACCGGCCGATTCCGCCGCTGAGCGAACGTGCCACCGCGATCCGGCATGTCGTGTCTCCTCACTACTTCAGCACGCTTGGGATTCCGCTGCGTGCGGGCCGCGACTTCGATGAGCGCGACAACACGCGCGTGCCGCACGTCGTCATCATCAACGAAACGCTCGCTCGCCGTCACTTTCCCGGTGAGGACCCGATCGGCCGCACGCTGATCACCGGGATGGTGCAGCGGCCGTCGCAAGTCGTTGGCGTGGTCGCCGATATCCGCGGCGAGCAGCTGAACACGCCCCCGGAGCCGGAATACTTCATGCCGGTGCTGCAGCGGCCGGGGGGCTTCACCCACGTGCTGGTGCGCAGCCATCTTGGGCCCGCGGCCGTTGCCCCGCTGGTGCGCGAGGCGCTGCGCACGACTGATCCTGATCTGCCGTTGCTGCAGCCCGACGCGTTGGCGACGCGCATCGCGCAGACGGTCGCGAATCGGAAGTTGGGGCTCGTGTTGCTGGGCGGGTTCGCGGCGCTTGCGCTCGTCCTCGCGAGCCTCGGCGTCTACAGCGTGATGGCACACCTTGTGGCATTCCGCACGAGCGAGATCGGTCTCCGTATGGCGCTGGGTGCCTCACCTGCCGCCGTGATGCGCATGGTACTCGGACATGGCCGCCGTCTCACTCTGGTCGGCATCGCGTTCGGCATCGCTGGGGCCCTCGTCGTTTCGAGGTTGATGCAGCAGGCACTCTTCGAGGTCGAGCCGGCAGAACCACTCGTCTACATCGCGCTGTCGGTCACGTTACTGCTCGTAGCCGAGTGCGCGTCGTTCTTCCCGGCGCGGCGCGCGATGAGAATCGATCCGGTGATTGCCTTGCGGGCTGAGTGAAATCGGCCCATCCCCGGCCGGGGCTGGCGGCCTCGACGCCGCAACCGCCCACAGGGCTCTCATACAACCCCGCCGTAGAGGCGACGCACTATTGCTTCGTCAACACCATCCGGCCGCTGAACGTAGAGAGCTGACAATCGGTCCCTGTGAAGTCCGCGTCGATCTGGATCGCCTCTGCGGTCCCGACACTCCCAAAAGTCCCTCGACATCCGCGCGGTGAGTTGAACTCACCATGGGTGCTGATCTGCCTAGGCGGACTGTCGAACGACCGTATGTTTCAACCGTGTGCCTGGCGAGATTCCGCCCGGCCTGCATGGTCAGCCAGGCGCGAGCGGTCGGATCCTCTGCTACTGTCGGATACTGATTCCACTGGATGTCGCGTTCAGGCATGCGGACCTCCTTCTCGTTAACGCTAGCCGCTCCGTGCAAACACGAAGCACACTGGCGCCAGGAGAGAAGAAGGCATCCGCCCCAATTCCACGCAACATATACACTGAAGCGCCTGGCGTTCTGCGCCGGCGATGCGCGAGCGCCTCGGCAAGGTGACTTCACCTTGCCTGTAAGATGTCGACGCGAGATACAACGTCAGGGCGACAAATAAAGCGCTGGGGCGGGTCACCCGGCTGGTCGCATCCCTCCGAACAGCCCCTGGTGCCCGGCCAGGATCCTGCTCGTCTCGGCTGGATCCGGTGCTGCCGACCACTCGCCACGCTGATAGGTACCGCCCAGGAGGATCCCGTCGCGGCGGGGAAACATGTAGAGCAGCCCGGCGTCCATCGGGCCGATCGTCAGGTAGTCGATCTCAGGCTGGGGCACCAGTACTTCGAGCTGCCCCTTGATCGGGACGAGGTCGCGGTCGGCGAAGAGCGTGGCGGCCCCGAGGCCGGTGCAGTTCACGATGGTCCGCTCCTCGAGCGCCAGCACCGCCTGCAGATCGGGGAAATCGCGCACCACGATTCGCCCGCCGGCCCGGCGAACGTCGTCCATGACGGCGGTCAGGTACACCGGCGTCTCGATCAGCATCGAGTAGAAGCGGTGCGCGTACGGTGTCGTGAACGGGTGCTCACCGGGACCGAGTCGCACCGGCGGCTGGAGGAACGACCGCATCAGCGACTCCTCCCACGAGTCGCGCACCTCCGGAGTCGTGGTGAGGAGATAGTTGGGGAGCCAGCGAACCCCGTAGCGCTCCCCCGCGAGGAGCTGAAAGCGGCGCCACGCGAATTCGGCCGCGCGCACGAACTGGTCATCGAACGCGGCCGTCCGGAGCCCCTCCTCCGCGATGGAAAACGGCCCCCACTGTGCCCCGGCGATGTTCGAGGTCGTCTCCGGCGGCAGGTCTCGCGCATAGATGGTGACCTGCTCCGCGCCGTGATCCTGGAGGAGCCGCGCCGTCGCCAGCCCGACCGCCCCGGCACCGAGCACAGCGAAGCGGCGCTCGGCGGTGCCCATCGCCAGCGGCAACGCGAGGTGGGCACTCCCCCACGAGAGGCTGACCCCGCCCCCGCCGTGACCGTAGTTGTGGATCACCGTCCGGTCGCCGAATCGCTGCGCCTCCACGCGGAACCCGGTCCGGCGGAACGGGCGAAGCCCCGCCACACGGCGAATCACCCGATCGCCGGAGACGTCCACCGGCGCGTGGCCGACACGCCGGGATGCGGAGGCGGCCACCCCCGGCACGGTGCGGGCGGCGCAGCCGGGCACCAGGCTGGTGAGCGCGACGGCCGACGCGGCGCGCAGCACCGAGCGGCGAGAGACAGGCGGGGTCATGATGTGACTCGCAGGCCGTCCCCTCACATTCGGTTGGTCACGGGGTGCGCCAACTATAGCGCACGAATGCGTCCGGCTGGTCGACTTCCCGGTCAGTACCGCGCCATCATTCGAGGCGCGGATCGCGGCCTAACCGCAGCTGTCGGCCATGGCCTGCTCGAGGAGATTCGCGCGGCCGGCTACACCGGTGACAACACACCGCTGGAGGCGTGCGTTCGTGCCATCATGCCGATGCCGGCGCGGCGCCCGTCATTCGCTTTGAGACGCCGCCTGGGCGCCAGGCGCACATCGTTCCCGCAGTTCCGATTCGACTGGGACATCCGCTACGCGTTGCTCGTGGTGCTCGGCTACTCGCGACTGCTGTGGTGTCGCTTCTATCGTCGTCAGGACATGCGGACGCTCCAGAGCGGCATCGAGGCCGCGCTCCTCGCGCTTCGGCATCGTGCCCCAGGAGCTGCTCTTCGACCATCGGCATGCGGCTCGCGACGAGATCGGCAGCACTTTGGCGCGAGCCGGACCTTAACGGCGGGCTACCTATTCGCGATGCCGCCGACCGATTCGCAGCTGAACCACGCGCTGCCTCAGCTCGCGCACGACTGATTCGAACTGAAGATTTGCGTCGTGATCTTCGCTGTTTAGAATCAGCGATTTGGAGATGGTGGAGCTGACACGGTTTCGAACCGGTGGCCCCTTCTCACGCGGCCTGTCTCAAGCCGTCAACCTGGCGCAGCCACCCGTCGAGCTGGTTCCAACTCGCGCAAACTGGGGACGCCCCATTTCTCGCAAACAATTCTAACCTAAAGACTTAGCGACGCGGGTTCGAATCCCGCGCGCGTTCTTCTCATCTCGCCCGCGCGTACTGCCTTCGGGATCAAGATTGCCTCGTCATGGTGGTTCGGTCATCAACTGGCTACTTGTGCTTCAGCTCCTGCTCGAGCACGACGCGCCGGATCTCGAGGCCGTCGTGCGCCTCCCGGAGACGGGCTTCCTCCAGCCGGTACGGGCGTAGAGGTTTCGAGTCGTGATCGAGTTCTCGCGAGCTGCTGACGCCGGCGTAGAACGTCTGCAACGGCTCGTCATCGCGCTCCATCAGGCGAGAGTCGAAGGAGGTCGCGCCCCCTTCGTGAGCGTCAGCCCGCGCGCGCCGTCGCTCAAGTCCACGGCGTCGACCAGACCCTGATCGCGGAGTTGTTCGAGGGTGTCGTGGCGGACGTCGAGGTCGTGCTCGGGTACGACGCGGAACGCCCCCACGGCTGCCAGCGTCCGGCTGCCTTCGCCGTCCAGCTCGTAGACGCGGTCTCGATCCATGACCAATTCGCGCTTTTCGCCGCGCGGCAGGTCGGTCGCGCATCAGGCGATCACGCGGATCGCCGTAGTTCCGCAGCCCTTCGTCGTACACCCGCTCGCGGCCGTCTTCCGGCCCAACACGGTCGCGCCCGTCAGTTTGCGGATCGAGCATGGCTGTCACTCACGCCGCCTGACGCAACGTGTCGATCCGCTTGAGCCATCGACCACCACGATGACGACGCCGAGGCCACGCGACTTCGCCTCTGCTTCAGCGACCGCCACAATGGCGCGGGCGGCGGTCACGCTCAGGACCTTCCGATCGGGCGTCAGCGGTTCGTCGGCGCGCAGCGAGACGGCCGACGCGATCGACAGCGCCATTGCGGCGACGACACGAGTCGGAACATCACGGTGCCCAGCGGGATCGAGAGGGCCTCGGCGATTTCTCGACGGGTCGGTGCAGATTCGGACTGGACTGAACAAAGGTCGCGCGTCGGCGGCTGTGAGCGGCGCGCCGTCCCTGGAGCTGACAGGAAAGCAACTCGCGCAGACGCGACTCGGGCACGTTATATAGAGGCCACCGAGATGGGCGGCCGCATGATCTTCCAGGTGGAGCGCGTCGAGGTTGGCGTCGAGCTGGCGCCGGATACCTTCACGCTCCAGCCTTCCGCCGAGTCGGGTCGGGTCGGGTCGGGGAAGGTAAAGCGGCTCGGTCACGCCGCTTCGCATCTCGCTCGAGAACGTGGCGGCCTCGGCTTCGCCTAACGAACGAGCGCAGCAGCCTTGCGCGGACGTCCACCCTTCGCGCCGTTGGCACGCGAAGACGCAGCCTTGGCGGCCGACCGATGACGCCCCAGGAGCGCCGCGGCGCCGACGAGGTCGACCACGGCCTTCGTTCGCCCGCTATAGACGACCCTGAGAACCTTGACCTGCGCGCGGGGCGTGGGAATCGGATGACCGCCTTCGGCAAGAGCCGTCAGATGCGCTCTCAGCGCCGATCGAATACCTCGCTCGGCCTGCGCACGGGTATCCGCGGCGGCATAGACACCCGGCACGTCCGGGACGTAGGCGCTGATGGCGCCGTTGTCTTCGGTCTCAAAAACCACGGGATAGCTCCACCCAGTCATGGGACGCCTGCCTCCTTGAGAATACGGTTGCCCAACCGCCCAGCGTCCTTCTTCGTGTGGACAGCGACCGTAACGATCCGGCCCGTCTGAGGATGAATGAGCTGCCGGTGGCTGCCCTTGGCGGTGCGATGGTCCACGTACCCGGCGGCCTTGAGCTTTCGGATGACCTCCGCCCACGTCATGTGACAATATAACCTATCGATAGGTTACCATCAACGTCGCTGCCACACTCGAGGGCTGCGGTTCGAGCGTGGTGAACCGTTGAACGGTTAGGAGGACGCCCTCACCTGGAGCCTGCCTACCTTCTGTTCTTGTGATTCGCGTACGTGCAGATAGACGAAGCGGCTACCGAATGAGCTCCCTATGGATCTGTTCTGGGTCCGCGGGGCACGACGCCGTCACTCCGGAATTCCCACCAGCCTTCGGCCAGCACCAGCCCTTGTGGAGTCTGTCGCCGAAGACCGTCTCGCGAGCGCCGGCGGCTTCGCGGCGGGCGCTGTCACGCTGCAGCCCGGCATGGTGATCAGGCGCGGCGGCTCGCTCTGCGCGGCCTTGGACAGCGATGGCACCTCGGGGATCAATTTCCCTCGTCTCAGCGGCTTTCTCGTGAGCGAAGTGGCCGCTCGCCCAAGCGGTGCTGTGACGCTGCCGCGCCGAAAACGAGGACCGCCGATCTCGAACGTTCGAGGTCGGCGGTCTCCCATCGGAGGCCTGCCGCCACGCACGGGCACGAAGCAGCTCACGTTGAAGTGGCATCGCCGCAGCCCGGGCGACTCACCCACGCGTGCGTCGATAGCTGACAGTCATGAAGGGTTGCCACGTGCCCTCGGGCTGTTGCATCGAGGCGGTCAACGTTCGCTGATCGTCGCTCTGGAACTCGATGACATCGCGATAAAGCGCCATCTTGCCCTCTTCGCTCATGCTCGGCCCCTCGGACGTGAGCGTGAGGCGATCATGCGCGGCGTCGCGCTCGCCGTCGTAGAGCCATTGGTGCGTCATCATCGAGGCGATGAAGGTGCCCGTGAACCGCCGCCTGGCCGTGTCGAAACCGAGCGTCATGATCGACGTGGTGGCGTCGCTCGAACCAGGCATCTGACCGGTGGCTTCCAGCTGCACCCAGAGGTCGCCGATGGATCGACCACGTTCCGTGCCGGTTGCCTTGGCGCCCTGGTGCTCGGTCTCGTAGGTCCACTCACCCACCAGTTTCTGCAGCCACCGGTGCCCGGCCTGCGGTTCGGGGTTCGTGAATGCAGCCGGCTGTGAATCGTCGACGGGCTTCTGGGCGGATCCTGTCTGGCTCATGCTGCCTCCTCGCGTGATGGATGCCTGCCCAGGCTATCCGCAGCCGCCGTCACGACCAAGGACCGCGGCGCATCTACTGGACGTGAACGCACGCCGTTCCTGACAGATGTCAACGCCGCTTCGAGATCCGATGGTTCCACCGGGTGAACATCTGACACAGCAGCCATGGGGACGGCAGCCTGCGTGCTCCTATAATCGCGCATGACCGTCAAGGAGGCCCTCGCACAGCTCGAATCCCTTGGCGACGAAGGTCGCCGAGCCCACAACACCAAGAGCGGCGCTCCCGCCAACCAGTTCGGCGTCAAGCTCGGCGACATTCGCGGAGTGGCCGGGAAGATCAAGACCAATCACGAGCTCGCGCGCGAGCTGTGGGAGACCTCGAACGTCGACGCGCAGCTCCTCGCCACGCTCATCGTGAAGCCCAAGTTGCTCTCCGCCAGCGAGCTCGACAAGATGACGCGCTCCACGACGTGCGCTCAAGTGGCCGACTGGCTGAACGCGTACGTCGTCGCGCAGCATCCGGCGAAAGAATTGCTGCGTGAGACGTGGATGCACGCCACCGATCGCTGGGCGGCGCGTGCCGGCTGGCAGCTCACCGCCAGCGGTGTCACCAAGGATGCCGGCGGTCTCGACGTGGACGCATTGCTCGATCGCATCGAAACCGAGATGCCGAAGGCGAAGCCTGAGGTGCAGTGGACGATGAACAACACGCTCGGGGCGATCGGCATCAAGCACGCCTCCCACCGCCGGCGGGCGATCGCCATTGGCGAGAAGATCGGCCTCTACCGCGATTGGCCCGTGTCCAAGGGCTGCACGCCGCCGTATGTGCCGGTGTGGGTGGAGGCAATGGTGAAGCGGAAGGCCTGAGTCACGCCAGACGCTGAGCGTGACCCTCAAGGGACGTTCGCGTCCGTTTACTCGAATGAGTCCAGCCACTCGTACGAGCAAGCGTGTTGATCCGAACGATCCGATCGCTCAGTACATCATCAAGTCGCCGAACCCGGTAAGGCTCAGACGTTTCCTGTAGATTCGCGCCGCCACCGGCTGCAAGTGGAAGCGCTCATCGCTGTCGAACCAGACGCGTGGCCGCTCGTGGGTGGTCGCGTGCACGCGCACATTGGCGACGCGGTCCGGCTCCTCGTTCGGCCCGCCATTCCAAGCTCACGCGAGTTGCCTTACGCGGAGGATGCGCATGCCGCAGGATGTTTCGCTTGCGAGGAAGCTGACGCACTGGGCCACGGATATGTGGGCGTCGAGCGTCCCCTCCTGGGCCTTCTGCGTGCGTCACAACAGGTCAGTCCGAGGACATCCTCGGCTGCAAGTCGTCCATCCGCCGTCATGCGGCGAACCAGATGATCGCCGGCACCTCGTACACACCGTCGCGTTCCCCTGGGGACGCCGGTTTCCACGCAACCAGTTGTACTCTAAAGACTTATCGACCGCGGGTTTGAACCCCGTGACTGTTCTTCCGATCACGGCGGCGCGTCCCGCACTCCGGACCAACGTCAGGTGGACGGCGCCGCATCGACGTGATTCCCGTTGCCGCACCCTTCGGGCGCATCGACTTGGCCACGGAGCGAGCCCGGTCAGACGCTCACCGCGCAGGCGTTGCGCTTACTAGGGCGTCACGACGCCTGGCGCGCGATCTTCGCGAAACCCAGCAGGCGGCTGAGGCTCAACCCGGGTACCAGATGACGCGCGGGTCCTCTGGCGAGCGTTTGTAGTCGAAGGCGGCGTCGGTCAGCTTGGCGAGGTCGTACTCGGGGCGCCAGCCGAGGATGAACTTGGCTTTGGTATTGTCGAGCCAGGTGGAGTGGTACGGTGTCTTGACGGGTATGGCGTCGAGACCGCGGGTCTTCTTCAGGTAGGCGGCGAGCTCGGCGTAGTCGACGGGCTCGTTCATACATACGTTGAAGGTCTGCTTTGCGGCTTTGGGGTTGTCGATCGTCGAGGTAATGGCGCCGATCAGGTCGTCGACGTGCACGAAGTTGCGTTTGACGGGGTTACCGTCGGGGTCGAGCATGATCGGCACGACGCCCGATTTGACGGCGGCGTCGGCTTGCTCTTTGGTTACCAAATCGCCCCAGCGCGGGCCGCCGAACACGTCGTCTCCGAACGACAGCTGGTACTTGAAGTCGTCCTTCTCCATGATCCACGGCGCCCGGAGGCAGCAGCCGTTGAGGTCGTACTGGATGTAGTACTGCTCGAGCATGACCTCTTCGAGCACCTTGGAAAGCGCGTAGCAGCCTGGGTAAGCGCTGTGCTTTTGCTGCTCCGTGACCGGCACGGGGTGTGGATAGAAGAAGTGGCCCATGCCGGCGTCCCCGCCGATCAGCACGAACTGCTTGAAGGTGGCGCTGGTGCGAGCCGCCTCGAGCAGCCAGAACATGCCTTTGACGGCCACGTCCATGATGCTCTCGGGCGTCTCTTTGCTGGTCGCCAGGTGCAGCAGGTGCGTCACCCCGGACATGGCCTCGTCGACGACCGAGCGTTGCTCGATCGAGCCCGAGACGACCTCCAGCCGCGGGCCGACCGGCAGCGTGCGGTTGTGGCAGAGCGCCCGCACCGTGAAGGCCTCGAAACGGAGATCGGCCAGGAACCGCCGGATGAACACCTGGCCGACCTTGCCGGCCGCTCCGGTGATCAAAATGCGCTGCGTCGTCATTCCCTCTTTAATGGGTCCTCCCACCCAGGTCCTGCGCGGAAACGTGTGGCAAACGACAAAACGCCAGAATGCCGAGCCCGACGAACGACACGATCTCCGGGTCGTAGGCGACCTGGCCGCCGCCGAGCTCCTTGACGGTGCTCTCGATCAGCTCTGACGCGCGCCAGATCGGTCTTGGCGACCGTGAAGGGACGATAGCCGATATTAACGGGTTGCGGTT
>JANOIR010000272.1:0-13794 GCA_031407765.1 Vicinamibacteraceae bacterium | reverse complement strand
CGGCGAGGTGGCGGACCACCTCGGCGAGCTCAGCCTCGGGCGCGCCGGGATGCGTGAGCGTCACCTCGCGGGCGATCGATCGCGGCGGCTGCGATCGGTCGATGGGACGATCGTCCTCACCGCGCGCGCAGCGCACGAACGACGGCCCACGCGAGCCGAGCAGCGCCTTGGCGCGCTCCGGCGAGAGGCCGGCGAGGTCGCCGAGCGTCATGACCTGCTCCATGACCAGGCGCTGGCGCGCACCCACCGGGAGGTCCGGCAGCAGGCCGACGTCGAGCGGGGCGAGGAGGCGCGCCTCGTAGCCGGGCATCGCGTAGAGCAGGCCGCGCGGTCGCGACATCCGCGAGGCGATCTGGGCGGCCGCCCGCGTCGTCGCGATGCCGCACGCCACCTCGAAGCCCAGTTCGCGCTGCAGCCGCTCGCGAATCCGCTCGGCGACGCGGAGCCCGTCGCCCGACGCGGCGACGCCCGGAGAAACGCAGCCCGGTGTCCCCACCTCGATGAAGACCGAATCGATGGCGGTCCATTCGACCGCGGCACCGGCGCCGGTCGTGTGCGCGTCGCGGAGGATTTCGTCCACCGCGGCCGAGGCCTCGAGATACCGCTCGACGGCGCCGTCGAGAAACGCCGCGTCCGGGCAGCGCGTCGCGGCGACCGCGAGGCTCAGGCCGGGACGCACCCCGCGGCGCGTCGCCTCGGCGCAGGCCGCCACGACGACGCCGTGAGTCGACGGCTGGCCGCCGATCACGACCGGCCGCGCCGCCAGGCGCGGGTCGAGCTGCCGTTCGACGGCGATGAAGAAGCCATCCAGGTCGACGTGAATGATCTCGGCCATGGGGTATCCGGGGCTCGGTGTCGCGCTCGTTCTCTGGGGAACCGACGCTCTAATGCACCGGTTTGTGCGGGTCGGGCGGCCAGTTCGGCGCCTGCTGCGAGAACGACTCGGTGTAGATCCGCATGTGATCCTGAAGGGCCGCGATCAGGTTGGGCATCAGCTGCACCGGGATCGCCACGCGCGCCCGAACCGGTGCGCGGAGCACCTGGTCGGCCTGGGCCTGCAGCAGGTCCTGCTCCGTGGGGGGCAGAACCTCGCAGAAGGTCAGTGTGAAATCGAACGGCGTGTGGGACACGGCGCAGAAGTTGGTGTAGACGCGCTCACGGGCGCCGGTCTCGTCCGGCACGATCGTGAAGTTGATGTGCTTGCGTTCGCTGCTCATGAGTCGACCATCTCACACGCGTCTGACCGATGCGCCAGCAAAATGACTAGTAGCGCCGCATCACCCCAATGACCACGCCCTGCACCTGCACCTGTTCGGCTGGCACGATGATCGGCTTGATGGCCGGGTTGGCCGGCTGCAGCCGGACGTGGCCGTGCTCGCGGTAGAGCTTCTTGAGCGTGACTTCGGTGCCGGAGAGGAGTGCGACAACGGTTTCGCCGTTGTCGGCGGTGCGCCGGTCCTCGACGATGACGAGATCGCCGTCGCGAATCTGCTCGTCGATCATCGAGTCGCCGCGGACCCGGAGTACGTAGGTGTCACGCTTGCCGACCAGCGACTCCGGGACCTCGATCGTCTCGTTGCCGACGATGGCTTCGATGGGCGCCCCGGCCGCGACGACGCCGAGGAGCGGCAGCTCGACGGCGCGCGCGCTCGTGCGGGTCGGCAACAGCTCGACCGATCGGCTGCGATTCCATGCCCGCTTGATGAAGCCCTTCTGCTGCAGATTGGTGAGGTGCTTGTGCACCGTCGCCAGGGACGACAGGCTGAAGCGCTTGCCGATCTCCTCGAGGCTCGGCGCGTAGCCGTGCTGCACGATGAAGTCGTTGAGGTAGTCGAGAATCTCTCGCTGACGTTTGGTGAGCGGCTGCACGGCTGGCCCCCTGCGCGAAAGGACGGAATGCTCGTCGGACCTGAAAAGCGAACGGAACGCGCAAGAGTCTATCAAACAAAAAGCGAAAGTCAACTGGCGCCCTCAACCTTCGCGCCCCGCCGGCGGTCCTATTCCCCAGGAGCCGACGGACGCTGCCGATGGACGGGCCATCGCGGTACGGCGCCGGGGATGACCGCGTGAACGTATGGCAGACTCGCATGCCGTGGCCGGTGACGACCCTGGCAATGCGCAGTAGCGAGGGGCTCGACCCGGTCACGCCTGGCCCGGCGGCAGGCACCGTGCCGGACGCCGACCTGGCGTCGCTCGACGATCGCGCGCTGGTCGCCGCGGCCGTCGAGGGTAATCGCGGCGCCTTCGACATCCTGGTGCGGCGCCACCAGCGCACCGTCTACGGCGTCTGCTATCGCTTCACCGGCGAGCACGCCGACGCCAGCGACCTGTCGCAGGACGCCTTCGTCCGCGCCTACCGAGGCCTGGCCCGGTTCAAGGGCGACGCCGCCTTCGGCACCTGGCTTTATCGCATCGCGGTCAATGTCTGTCTGTCGCGTGCCGCGGCGAAGACGCTGGCCATCGATCCGATCGAGCCACTCGATCTCGCCGATCTGCACGGCGAGCGGCCCGACGCGCCGCTGCGCCGCGCGCAGGACGCGGCTCGCGTCAAAGCGGCGATCGCCCGGTTGCCCAAGAAGCAGCGGCTGACCGTGATCCTGCGTGTGTACCATGAGCTGCCGCACGACGCGATCGCGCGCGCCCTTGGCAGCACGGTGGGCACCGTCAAGGCGAATTTCTTCCACGCGCTGCAGAATCTGCGCAAGCTCCTCGAGGAGCGTCCGTCATGAACCACCTGACGCGCGACGAACGCCTGATCGCCCTGGACGGCGCGCTCGAACCAGCCCGCCTCGCGCACGTCGCGGCGTGCCCCGCCTGCCGACGCGATGTCGAGGGGCTGGGGCAGGTGGTCGCCCGCGTCCGCGCCGTCGATGTGCCGGAGCCGTCACCGCTGTTCTGGGATCACCTGGCGTCGCGCGTCGGCGATGCCATCGCGCGTGAGCCGGTCCCGGTGCGGCAGCCCGGGTGGTGGTCGCCGCGGCTGGTCTGGGCCGCCGCCGCGCTCGTCGTGACCGCGGCAGGTGCCGGCTACCTCGCGCGGGCGCTGCCGCCGGCGCCGGCGGTCGCGCAGGTCGTAGCTCCGGCCCTGCATCCCGGCACCGGACCCGCCAGCGGGGTCGCCGCCACGTCCGCACCATCGCTCGACGCCGAGGCACCGCCGGACGACGGCTGGGTCCTGATCGCGGCGATGGTCGACGACGCTGACGCCGAGGCATTGACGCCGCAGGCGGGGCAGTCCGAGCTGTCGATCTCGGCGCTCTCGGACGACGAGCGGACCGCCCTCGCCCGCGAGCTCGCCGCCGAACTGGCGCCCGCTCGCGTCCGCGAAGGGTGACCTGAGAAGGATGACGCCGGATTCATGACCCCCACGATGCCCGCTTTGTCCCTGCGCCACGCCGTTGTCTTCGCCGCCGCGACGCTGGTGGCCGCGACCCTCGCCACCGACCCGGTCGGCGCGCAGCCTCGCCGGGCCCGCATCGCGCTGGCCGCAGCCCAGGCGCAGCGCGAGGCCGGCAACGATCCGGCCGAGTTGGCGCGTCTGTTCGACGCGTACACGGTGATGCAGGCGCAGGAGGCGCTGGGCCTCGACGAGGCGCGCTTCGGTCCCTTCGTCACGCGGCTGCGCGCGCTGCAGCAGATCCGCCGCCGTCAGGTCCGCGATCGCAACGTCCTGGTGCGCGAGCTGCGCCAGCTGCTGCAGACCCCGGGCAACGACGTCGCCCTGCGCGAGCGGCTCGAGGCCCTGGCGCGAGTCGACGCCACGGGGCAGGCCGACATCGCAAAGGCGTCGGCTGCCATCGACGAGCTGCTCGACGTACGGCAGCGGGCCCGTTTCCGCGTCCTCGAGCAGCAGCTCGAGCTGCGCAAGCTCGAGCTCGTCGGGCGCGCCCGCCAGCGGCTGCGCAACGCCCGTCCTTGACCCGCACCCGCCCGCGGACTGCTACACTCGGAGTCAGGGGTTGCCAGCGCCCCGGGAGAGGACCACACTGATGCGAGTGGTCATCAGCACATCGCGTGGGACGTCGTGGCTCGCCGCCGTGGCCGTTGTCGGATGCATCGCAGCGGTGACGGTTGCGGGGGCGGATGTGTACACGCGCGCCGACTCGGCCAGCCTGCGTCAGAAGATCGAACGGATCGTCCAGGTCGAGCAGGCCGCGGCACGGCCGGCCCCGCGGCGGGCGCCGGCCGGGCTGACGACGCCGGTGACGCAGCGCGAGGTCAACGCCTACCTGCGCTACGACCTCGCCTCGCAGGTACCGGTGGGCATCGCCGAGCCCGTGATCACCATCGTCGGTGAGGGTCGCCTCCTCGGCGAGGCCCTCGTCGATCTCGACGCGGTCAGCCGCGCCAACCCGCCGAAGGGGTACTTCGATCCGATGCGCCTGCTGACCGGCCGCCTGGCGGTCCGCGTCCAGGGCGTGCTCGTGACGAGCCGCGGCACCGGGCGCTTCTCGCTCGAATCGGCGAGCATCGCCGGCGTCCCCGTGCCCAAGTCGGTGCTGCAGTCGCTCGTCAGCCACTATTCCAAGAGCCAGGACAACCCCAACGGCGTCGGGCTCGACGATCCGTTCGCGCTGCCGGCGGCGATTCGCGAGATCCGGGTCGAGCCGGGCCGGGCCATCGTCGTGCAATGAGCAACGCCGCCAGGCGGGATGCCCCGCCCGGGAGTCCTGTAGGCGATCGCGTTTCCGGGGGACTATCCCGCCCGCTCGCGTCGCTCAAAGGCGTGGGCGATCGCCGCGCCGCCGATCTCGCCTCGGCCGGCCTCCAGACGGTCGAGGATCTGCTCGTCCGCTTTCCGCTGCGCTACGAAGATCGCGGCCATCCGCGCCCGCTCGCCGAGCTCGCGGCGGGGCGGCTCGCGTCGGCGATCGGCACCGTCGTCTCGGCGGCCATGAAGCGCACGCGGCGGCCCGGCTTCAGCGTCTTCGAGGTCACCCTGCGCGATCGCTCCGGCACGGCGCGCGCCGTGTGGTTCAACCAGCGCTTCCTCAAGGACGTGTTCCGCGCCGGCCAGACGCTAGCGCTGTTCGGCAAAGTGGAGCAGGGCATGGGCGGCCTGCAGTTCGCCAGCCCGCAGTACGAGATCCTCGCGGACGCACCGCTCGCCGGCGGCTGGCTCGGCGCCGCGGACGGCGAAGACGACGCCAACGTAGAACCCGACCCCGACAAACCGATCGAGGCGCACGCCGAACCGGTACCCGCCGACGATCACCTCGGCATCGTGCCGATCTACGAGCGCATCGGGTCGCTCACGCCGAAGATCCAGCGCGGGCTGGTGGCGCAGGCGCTGGCGACCCTTCCGGCCGATCTGCCCGACGCCTTGCCGGACGCCGTGCGCCGCCGCCTCGATCTGCCATCGCGCCGCGAGGCGCTCGCCGCCGTGCACCAGCCGGCGCCGGGCGCCGACGTCGACGCGTTGAACCGGGCGCGCAGCCCCGGCCACATGCGGCTGATCTTCGAGGAGTTCTTCGCCTTCCAGACCGGCGTGCTGCTGCGACGTCGGGTCCGCCTCGCCGAGCGCAAGCCGCACGCTTATCGCGTCGACGATGCGCTCCGCGAGAAGACCCGCGCGCTGCTCCCGTTTCCGCTGACGCCCGGCCAGAAGATCGCGGTGCGCGATATCGTCGCCGACCTGCAGAAGCCCGAGCCGATGAACCGCCTGCTGCAGGGCGACGTTGGATCCGGCAAGACCCTGGTGGCGGTGCTCGCCGCGCTGGTCGCGCTCGAGAGCGGCCTGCAGGTGGCGCTGATGGCGCCGACCGAGATCCTCGCCGAGCAGCACGCTCGCACCTTGTCGCGCTTCTTCGCGCCGACCCGGTTCGCGGTCGGGCTCCTCACCGGCCGCCGCGCCGGCGCCGAGCGGCGCGAGACGCTGGCCCAGATCGCCAACGGCACGATCGGCGTCGTCGTCGGCACTCACGCGCTGGTGCAGGAGACGGTGCAGTTCGCCGCGCTTGGCCTGGTCGTGGTCGACGAGCAGCACCGCTTCGGCGTCGTCCAGCGCGCCGACCTGCGCAAGAAGGGCGCCGCCCCCGACGTGCTGGTGATGACCGCGACGCCGATCCCGCGCACGCTGGCGCTCACCACCTACGGCGAGCTCGACGTCACGGTGATGCGCGATCGCCCGCCGGGTCGCGCGCCGATCGCGACGACGGTGCGGCCCGAGTCGCGCCGCGACGACGTCTGGGCGTTCGTGCGCGGCGAGCTCGAGGCCGGCCGGCAGGCCTACGTGATCTATCCGCTGGTCGAGGAGAGCGAGAAGATCGACGTCCGCGACGCCACCGCGATGGCCGATCACCTGTCGCAGACGGTGTTCCCGGAGTGGCCGGTCGGCCTGCTGCACGGCCGGCTCGCCGCCGACGCCAAGAGCCGCGTGATGGACGCCTTCACCGCGGGCACGCTGCGCGTCCTCGTGGCGACGACCGTGGTCGAAGTCGGCGTCGACGTGCCGAACGCGACCGTCATCGTCGTCGAGCACGCCGAGCGCTTCGGCCTGTCGCAGTTGCATCAGCTGCGCGGTCGCGTCGGCCGCGGCGTCGATGCCGGGCACTGCGTGCTGCTGTATCAGTCGCCCCTCAGCGACGAGGCGCGGGCCCGGCTCAAGGCAATCGCCGACAGCGGCGACGGCTTCGCGCTCGCCGAGCAGGACCTCGCGCTGCGCGGCCCGGGCGACGTGTTCGGCACCCGGCAGGCCGGGATGCCGACGCTGCGCATCGGCGATCTCGTGCGCGACGCCGCCATCCTGGTGCGGGCCCGCGACGAGGCGGCGCGCTGGCTCGAGGAGACGACGCCGGACGATCCCGCACTGGCCAGCATCCGCGACGGCTGGGCCGATCGCTTCGGCCTGGTCCACGTCGGTTAGTGACAGTCCACTCGCGCTCACGGCCATGCGCATCATCGCGGGATCGCTCAAGGGACGCCGGCTCGACGCCCCGACCTGGCCCGGCCTGCGGCCGACGTCCGACAAGCTGCGCGAGACGCTGTTCAACGTGCTCCAGGGGCGGCTGCCCGAGGCCCGGGTGCTGGACGTCTATGCCGGCACCGGCGCGGTGGGGATCGAGGCCCTGAGCCGGGGCGCGGCGCATGTCACCTTCGTGGACGCCGATGCGCGGGCGCGTGGGCTGATCGCCGAGAACCTGGCTCGATGCGGGCTGCTTATGACAAGCATGCGCGGACCGCGCCACCGCGGAGTGGGGCAGGGGGACGGCTATACTATCGAGCGCGGGTCGGCGGAGGACGTCCTGAGCCGGCTCGAGCCCGTCTACGACGTCGTCTTCCTCGATCCGCCCTACGACGAGCCCGACCTCGCCGCGGCGGTCACGCTGGGAGTCGGTCTGCTCGCCGCGGGCGGGATCTGCGTGCTCGAGCACGCCGCCCGCCGCCCGGCGCCGGAGGCGGCCGGAGTCGCTCCGACGCGGCGGTTGGCGTCGGGTGACAGCGCGCTGGCGTTCTACGGGCGATGACGTGAGATGACTTCAACGGTGGCCGACCAACGCGCGCTTCGCATCGCGATCTTCCCGGGCTCGTTCGATCCGATCACGAACGGCCACGTGGACATCATCCGCCGGGCGCTGCGGCTGTTCGACCGGATCGTCGTCGGGGTGCTGCAGAACGCAGCCAAGCAGCCGCACTTCACGCCGGAGGAGCGCGTCGCCATCATCCGCGAGGTGTTCGCCGATGACGCCGGGGTCGAGGTCGACACCTTCGACGGCCTGCTCGTCGACTACGCCCAGCGGCGGCAGGCGACCGCCATCGTGCGCGGCCTGCGGGCCATCTCCGACTTCGAGTACGAGATGCAGATGGCGCACATGAACCGCCACCTCTCGCCGACGGTGGAGACGGTGTTCCTGATGCCCGACGCGACCAACAGCTTTCTCAGCTCGCGGCTCGTCAAGGAAGTGTTCTCGCTCGGTGGCGAGGTGGCGGCCTTCGTGCCGCCGGCCGTTGAACGCCGGCTGCAACAGACGCGCGGGGCGACCGGGGGAGGGCCTCGCGCGGTTCGGTAGTCCTCCCCCCATAACTCGGAGTCAAGGAAAGACCAGTCATGCTCGCATCGCGTATGTCCCGTATTGCCTCGTCGCCCACCCTCAAGGGCCTGCTCGCCGCCGATCGGCTGCGCAGCCTGGGGATGGACGTCGTCGACCTCGGCGCCGGTGAACCCGATTTCCCGACGCCGGACCACGTGAAGGCCGCCGCCCGCGCGGCGATCGATGGCAACTTCACGAAGTACACGGCGAACTCGGGGATTACGACCCTGCGCGAGGCGATTGCGGCGAAGTACGCGAAGGACTACGGCATCAGCTTCACAGCGGCCGAGGTCATCGTCACCGCCGGCGGCAAGCAGGCGCTGGCCAACGCCGCGCTGTCGGTGTTCGGGCCCGGCGACGAAGTGATCACGCACGTCCCCGGCTGGCCGACCATCGTCGAGCAGATCAAGCTTGCCGACGCCACGCCGGTCGTCGTCCGGACCAGCGCCGCGGACGGCTTCACGCTGCACGCGCAGCCGCTGATCGACGCGATCACGCCGAAGACCAAGGGCTTCATCATCAACTCGCCGGCCAACCCGACCGGCGCGCTGATCACCGAAGGCGAGCTGACCAAGCTGGCGCAGGCCGCGAAGGCCAAGGGCCTCTGGATCGTGCTCGACCTCTGCTACGAGCAGCTGATCTACGAGCCGGTGCCGGCCAACCTGCCCGGCATCCTGTTTCGCGAGATGCGCGAGCGGGCGATCGTCTGCGGCTCGGCGTCGAAGGGCTACTCGATGACCGGCTGGCGCTGCGGCTGGACGGTCGGGCCGAAGGACGTGATCGCCGCCTGCGGCGCGCTCCAGAGCCACCAGACCTCGAACGTCTGCTCGATCACGCAGAAGGCGGTCCTGGCGGCGTTGACTGGTCCGCAGGACTGCGTCACGGCGATGCTGAACGAATACCGCAGCCGCCGCGACCAGGTGTGGACATGGCTGACGGCGGATCCGCGCATCAGGTGCGTCAAGCCGGCCGGGGCGTTCTACCTGTTCATCGACATCACCGAGCTCATGGCGGTGACCGGCATCAAGACGTCGGCCGAGTTCGCCGACAAGCTGATCGAGGAGTCGTACGTGGTGACGACGGCGGGGGAGGCGTTCGACGCGCCGGGCTTCCTGCGCATCTCGTACGCCAACTCGCTCGAGCGGCTGAAGGAAGCCTGCGATCGGCTGGGCGCCTTCGTGAAGAAGTACGAAGCGGTCGCGGCGGGTCGCTGATCGCGTGACCGAGGGGACCGGCGCCGCCTCGGCCGGCGTGGACGCGGCGTTCGTCGCCGCGGCCACGGCCGTGGTCGGCGCCGACTTCATCCGCGTCGACGACGCCTCGCGGCTGCGCTACGGCACCGACGCGCTGAAGCGCGGCCACGCCGCCGATCTCGTCGTCATCCCTGGCACCACCGCGGAGGTCGCGGCGATCGCGGCGCTGTGCGATCGCGCCGGCGTGCCGCTCGTGCCGCGCGGCTCCGGGACCGGCTACACCGGAGGTGCCGTGCCGGTGCGCGGCGGCGTCGTCCTCTCGCTCGAGCGCTTCACGCGGATCCTCGAGATCGATCCGCGCAACCTGCTGATCATCGTCCAGCCCGGCGTGATCACCGGCACGCTCCAGGACGCGGTCGAAGCGGTCGGCCTGTTCTACCCGCCGGATCCGGCCAGTCTGCGCGAATCGAGCATCGGCGGCAACGTCGCCGAATGCGCCGGCGGGCCGCGCGCCTTCAAGTACGGCAACACCCGCCGCTACGTCCTCGGCCTCGAGGCGGTGCTGGCCGACGGCACCATCATCCGGACCGGCGGCAAGACGGTGAAGAACGTCGTCGGCTACGACCTGACGCAGTTGCTGGTCGGCTCCGAGGGCACGCTGGCGATCGTCACGGAGATCACCTTGCGCCTGGTGCCGCTGCCGCCGGCGCGCGCCGCCCTGCGCGCGACCTTCGCCTCGATCGCCGCGGCGGTGGACTGTGTCGATCGGCTGGTCCAGCGCCGCGTCGTGCCGGCCGCGCTCGAGCTCGTCGATCGCGTCAGTCTCGAGGCTCTCCGCAAGTATCTCGGCGGCGAGCCGCTGGCGCCGGCGGGGACCGAGGCGCTGCTGGTGGTCGAAGTCGACGGGGCCGAGGCGGCCGTCGCCCACGAGATCGGGCTGGTCGAGGACGCATGCCGCGACAGCGGCGCCACCGACGTGCGCCGGGCCCGCGACGAGGCCGAGCGGCAGGAGGTGTGGCGGGCGCGGCGCGAATTGTCCTACGCGCTGCGCACGGTCGGCGCCTGGAAGTACAACCACGACATCGTGGTGCCGAAGGGCCGCATCCCCGAGCTGTTCGCGCTGGTCGACGCCCTGCGCGCCGGCTCAGGCCTGCTCATCCCGGCCTTCGGCCACGTCGGCGACGGCAACATCCACGTCAACATCATGGTCGACGCCAACGACGGCGAGACGGCCGCGCGGGTCCGCGCCACCGAGCAGGCCCTGTTCGAGGGCGTCGTCGCGCTGGAGGGGTCGGTCACCGGCGAGCACGGCATCGGCTTCTCGAAAGCGAAGTACCTGCCGCTCGAAGTGTCGCCCGCGACCATCGCTGTGATGAAGCGCGTCAAGCTGGCCTTCGATCCGAAGGGCCTGCTGAACCCCGGCAAGATCTTCCTCGACTGATCGACTCCGGAGTCGTTCAGGGCCGGTTGGTCACCAGCACGACCGTCTCGAGCGAGTGCTCGGGGTTGGGCTTGAAGAGGGTGCGCAGCCGAACGGCCGACGGGTTGAAGTAGACCACCGACGCGAGCCGGTGCAGCGTCACGCCATGATCCCGCTGCAGGCCGTCGACCAGCTTGAGCGGCATCACGCACAGCACGCGGCGCGGCTGGCGCAGGAACTCGACCGCTTCGGCTTCGTCGACGAGGTCGTTCTGCTTCACGCCGGTGTAGAAGACCAGGTTGCGCACGAACACGCGGTAGGTGCCGGAGGGCTCGTCCTTCCGGATCGCCGCGAGCTGCCGCGCCATCTCCTGGACCGGCTCGAGGCCGCCCGCCGAGTAGAACGTGAACTGCAGCGTCACCAGCGTCGCCGCCGCGGAGAGGGCAACGGCGACGGGCAGCCAGCGTTGGCGCCCGAGCCACGTCGACGCGAGCAGGCCGATGGCCGCGACGACGATGATGGCGGTGCCCACCTGCCCTTGCAGCGGCGAGAGCGCGAAAAGCAGCGGCCGCGCCCGGAACAGCAGGAAGGCGAGCGCCAGGAAGGCGAGCCCGCTGGCGGTGATCGCCACGGCGACGCCGAGATGCCGGCGGCCTTCGGCCTCGCTCGCGGCCAGACGCGTGACCAGCGTCCGCGCCACGAGCACGGCCAGCGGCGGCAGCACCGGCAGGATGTAGCGCGGCTGCTGGCCGACGGACAGCGTGTAGAACACCACCGGTACCCCGGCCCAGACGATCAGCCGCCACTCGATCTCGGTGAGGCGGCGGGCGCCGCGGAGGACGCGGCCGAGGGACGGCACCCACAGCGCCATCAGCGACGACCACGGCGCCAGCCCGCCCAGGATGATCGGCGCGTAGAACCACAGCGGCCGGCGGCCGTTGTAGCGTTCGGTGGCGAAGCGCTCGAGGTTCTCGCCGACGAAGAACCGTCGCAGGTAGGCGACGCCGTGCGTATCGGCCATCGCCAGGAACCACGGCGTCGCCACGGCGAGCAGGACGAGCGTGGCGAGCGCGACGTCGATCCAGCGCAGGCCGAACCAGCCGCGACGCGACGGCAGCAGGCCGTCGGCCAGGACCAGGCGTGCGACGAGATAGACCAGCGCCGGCAGCACGAGGGCCACCGGCCCCTTGGTCAGCATGCCGAAGCCGATGGCCAGGCCGGCGAGCAGCATCCAGCGTCGGCGCGCGCTGTTGCCGGTGAGGTCGATGGCGGGCGCGCCCGGCGGAGTCGCAGGCGTGGCCGTCGGATCGGGGACTGGCGTACCCGCCTCGAACAGCGCCCAGGTCGCCAGGGTGATGAAGGCGGCGAGCGGCAGATCGGGCAGCGACGCGTGCGCGATCGTGAAATAGCCGAAGCCGGTCGCGACGATCGCCCCGGCGAGCAGCCCCGTCGACGGGCCGACCCAGCGGCGTGCCACCAGCCACGTCATCAAGGCGATGGCGAGTCCGGCGAGCGCCGACGGAAAGCGCGCCGCGGTCTCGCTGACACCGGCGACCGTGTACGCCGCGGCCACCAGCCAGTAGAAGAAGACCGGCTTCTGGAAGCGGTATTCGTAGTTGTAGTGGGGGGTGATCCAGTCGCCCTGTTCGACCATTTCCCGCGCCGATTGCGCGTAGAAGGCCTCGTCGGCATCGCCGATCGCCGAGCGTCCGAGTCCCGCGAAGAACGTGAGCAGGCAGAGCGCCGTCACGAGAAGAGCCTGCCTGAACACGCGGACGGATTGTACACTACGGTCCATGGGCCGCCGGGTCGTCGCAGTTGTGGGCGCGTCGAGCGATCGACACAAGTTCGGCAACCGCGCCGTGCGTGCCTTCCTGCGCCAGGGGTACGACGTCAAGCCGGTCAACCCGAACGAAGAGACGATCGAAGGCCTCATGGTGTATCCGACGATCGCCGACGTTCCCGGGCCGGTGGACGTCGTCTCGCTCTACGTGCCGGCGGCGATCGGCATCGAGCTGCTCGAGGCGATCGCGGCGAAGCAGCCGGGCGAGGTGTGGATCAATCCGGGCGCCGAATCACCGGCGCTCGAGGCACGCGCCCGTGCCCTCGGCCTGACGCCCATCTACGCCTGCTCGATCGTCGCGCTCGGGTAGGCCGGGCCGAGTCAGGTCCGGCCCGGTCCTGTCTGTCTGCCGACGCGGCGAACAGCCCGGTTTGACAGGGCCACACGCCGGTCCTATACTCGGCCCCTGGATGCCCGCCGGCCGCCTGCCGCCGCGGCGCCACCCCCCAAACCAGCCGGTTCGAGACTCGATTCCATCCTCAGCTGATCCTGGCGAACGCTAGCCCCGTGATCACGCTCGCGCGTCATCCGTTTTCGCTGACTGCCCATGGCCCGACATCCGAGACGCCCTGCGGGGCGCGGCGCCCCCGATCGTCTTCCGCCACCGATTGAACCGCCTGACACGGTGGTCGAGATCGAGCCGCCCGACAAGTCGGCGGTGCCCACGCTGCGCCTCGACGACCTCAAGGCGATGGACATCCAGAGCCTGACCCAGGTTGCCAAGGACCTCGGCGTCCCCAACGCATCGTGCCTGCGCAAGCAGGAGCTGATCTTCCAGATCCTCAAAGCACAGGCGGAGCAGAGCGGGTTCGTCTTCTCGGAGGGCGTGCTCGAGGTGCTCTCGGAGGGGTACGGCTTCCTGCGCGCGCCCGAGTACAACTACCTGGCCGGCCCCGACGACATCTATGTCTCGCCATCGCAGATCCGCAAGTTCGATCTGCAGACCGGCGACACCGTCTCCGGCCAGATCCGCTCACCCAAGGAAGGCGAGCGCTACTTCGCGCTGATCAAGGTCGAAGCGGTCAACTTCGAATCGCCCGATCAGGCCCGCAACAAGCTGTTCTTCGAGAACCTGACCCCGCTCTACCCGAACGAGGCGTTCAAGCTCGAGACCACGGGCGACCTGCTCTCGCCGCGGGTCATGGACCTGATGACGCCGATCGGCAAGGGCCAGCGTGGCCTGATCGTCGCGCCGCCGCGCACCGGCAAGACCATGCTGCTGCAGAGTATCGCGCAGTCGGTTGCGGCCAATCATCCTGAGGTGTACCTGATCGTCCTGCTGATCGACGAGCGGCCGGAAGAAGTCAC
>JANOIR010000261.1:0-2430 GCA_031407765.1 Vicinamibacteraceae bacterium | reverse complement strand
AGATGCGCGCCCCGTCGGCGTACTGATCGAGCCGATCGTGCACCCGGCCCTCGCGCATCGTGTCCTCGACGCTCGAGACGAGGCGGAGCGTGCCGGCGCGCGTCATCGACCGGACGCGTCCCTCCCAGGCGTCGACCGCGCCGCCGGCGGCGGCGATGGCGGTCATCACTCGAAGCGGCGTGGCGGCTGGCGCTTCCTGGCCGGGCAGGACCGCGCCGAGCGCCAGCATCGTCGACCCGAGCGCCAGCGGCACGAGCCGCGGGCGCACTCCTCGCGTGAATGTCGGTTGTCGCATCTGTCGGCCCGGTCTCGAGCAACGGATCGGCGCAGGCAAGCAATCGACGGTCCGGTCGCATGAATGCGACGACGGTCTCAGAACCTGAGTCGCACGCCGCCGCCGACCAGGGCGCCGCCCGCGTCGACGTCGCCGAGCGAGAACGTCGCCGTCGACTGCGCGAAGCGGACGATGCCGCCGACGCCGATGTTCTTCGTGAAGTAGTAGGCGACGTCGGCGCCGACGTTGAAGCCGGTCTTCGACTCTTCCTCGGTCTCGACGGTCGCGCCGGTGAAGGTCACTTCGTCGTAGGGGTACTCGTCGCGCCGCTGCACGGCCGTCACCACCGACTGCTTGACCGTGAAGAAGCTTGGCCCGCCGAAGATGACCGCCGACATCTTCTTGCCAACCGGCAGGATGTAGGCGACCTGCAGGTGGGCGGCGGTCTCCTCGTGGTCGCCGGAGGTTGTCCCGGTCATCACACGCGGGCTGTTGAACTTCAGGGGGTGCGGCAGGGACGCCTCGATCTCGATGTCGCGGCTGTCGCTGTAGCTGGTGAACGCGACACCGGCGGCAAGGCCCTTCCACACCCGGACGAAGGCGCTGACGTCGACGCCGACGCTCGGCTCGACCGAGTAGTCGCTGCTGAAGGTGGCAGTCTCGGGGTCGCCGTTGATGGTGAAGGTCCTGCTGTCGTCGAACGTGCGCGACGCCGTCAGGTAGGACGCATTGATGCTGACGATCACGCGCTCGGTCGGCCCTTTCGACGGCGGCGTGGCCCGGGGCGACTGGGGCGGGACCGGCTTGCCCGGACCGACCGGCTTGATGACGGCCTGGGCGGCGGCCTGTGTGGCGCAGGCTAGGACGACGACAGCGACGGCAACGGGACCCAGGATCCGCACGACGGGCTCCAATCGAGAACGGGTGAAGACCGTGCGGTGCATCAGTTGACCCCCACGGCCGTCCACGCCTGCGAGACCGCGCGGAACGCCGGGCTCGAATCGCCGAACAGCTCCGAGGCGGCGCGCAGCGTCGCCTGGCGGGCCTGCGCGAACGTGGCGTTCGACGTCAGGTAGCTGGTGAAGCCGCGGTAGAAGATGCGTTCGATCTGTTCGCGGTTGCTGCCGCCGACGCCGGTCACCGCCAGCCCCGACGTCCGGTTGGTGCCGCCCTCGATCGCCAGGTAGAAGGCGTGGTTCGAGATGCCCGAGTTGATGTGCACGCCGCCGTTGTCCCCGCTGCCGGTGTAGCGGATCGAGTAGTGATCCGGATCGCCGAACGAGCCCGGATCGGACATCGAGCGGATGCCGGTCAGCGCGCCGGCGCGCGCCGGTGTCACGACGTCCTCGCCGATCAGGTAGTCGGCCGGACGATCGCTGCGACCGGTGCTGCGGACGTAGAACTCGGCGCCGGTCGCCATGATGTCGGAGAACGACTCGTTCAACGCGCCCGACTCGTTCTCGTAAATCAGGTTCGAGGTGAACTCAGTGACGCCGTGCGAGAGCTCGTGCGCCACGACGTCGAAGCCGGCGGAGAAGAAGTTGAGGTTCTGGCCGCCCAGCGTGAAGCGCGTCGGCAGGCCCTCACCGAACACGATGTATCCCTGACCGGGCTGCCCGCACTCGCCGCACCAGAACGCGTTCAAGACGAAATTGTCGAGGACGACATCCGGCAGCGACAGCGGGTCCTCGCGCGGCGCGGGGTGCACGATCGAGCGGATCGCCCGATTGTTGCCGTCGAGCCCGCGCCGGCCGAAACGCTGGAAGTAGTAGTCGTAGGTGAAGCCGATGTAGGCGTGCGCGTCGACGTTGGCGCCGTCGGTCCAGGTGTTGTCGGTATCGGTGGCGATGTCCGACTGCGACGGCGTGATGACGCCGTCCAGGATGTCGAACACGCGCTCGAAGTTGCCCTTCAGGTCGTAGGTGATGAGCGTCGGCGGACGCAGGGTGTCGTCGGCGAGGAAGACGCTCGACGCCTGCCGGGTCGCGAGCTTCTTGCGATCGCCGAGGACGCCGGTGCCGGTGCCGACCGCGGACTGGCGCTGGATCAGGCTGTACTGCCAGACCTCCTCGCCGGTCTGCGCGTCGAGGAACAGAGCGACGATGCCTGTGGCGAGCCGCACGCGCGACAGCCACGTCAGCCGAAAGGTGCCGTCC
>JANOIR010000260.1:0-2681 GCA_031407765.1 Vicinamibacteraceae bacterium | reverse complement strand
CCCTCGATCATCGTGTCGTCGACGCTCGATCGCAGGCGCAGTGAGCCGGCGCGCTCCATCGATTCGATGCGCTGCCCCCAGGACACCGCGGTGTCGCCGGCGGCAGCGACGTTGGCGGCCCGTCCACGGACGGGCTCGGGGCCAGCTTGCCCCACCAGCACGGCGCCGAGCGGCGCGAGGATCAATCCGAGCACCAGCGGCACGAGCCGCGGGCGCACCCATCGCATCAGGAATGGTGGTGTCGACATGTGTGCCGCCGATCCTAACGCTGCAACCGGCCGGGGCGAACGATGAATCGTTGTGAATCCAGCTCGACCGGTGAGAGCGATGAGAGCGGGCGGGAGTGACCGGCGGCGCAACCCGCGCCACCGGTCACCAGGAGCTTAAAAGCGCAGGCGCACGCCACCGCCGACCATGGCACCACCCGCGTCGACCTCGCCGAGCGAGAAGGTCACCTTGGTCTGCGAGAAGCGGATGATGCCACCGACACCGACGTTCTTCGTGAAGTAGTAGCCGACATCGGCCCCGACGTTGAAGCCCGTCTTCTTCTCTTCCTCCGTTTCGACGTCCGCGCCCGCGAAGCTCGCGACGTCGTACGGGTACTCGTCCTCGAACCTGATCCCGGTGACCACCGACTGCTTCACGGTGAAAAAGCTCGGTCCCCCGAACACGATGAGCTGCAGCTTCTTTCCGACGGGCACGACGAACGCGGCCTGGACGTGCACCGCGGTTTCGTCGCGGCTCCCCGGCGCGGTGCCGTCGACTGGCCGATTGTGATTGAAGATCAGCCGATGCGGGATGCTGCCTTCGATGACCAGGTCGCCCTCGTCCTTGTGGCTCGTGAACGCCACCCCGGCGGCGAGGCCGCGCCACACCCGGACGAAGCCACCGGCATCCACGCCCACGCGCGCCTGCACGTCGTAGTCGGTCGTGAACCGGCCCTGCTCCGCGAACAGATCGAACGTCCTCGTGTCGTCGAAGGTGCGCGACGCGGTCAGATACGACGCGTTGATGCTGATGATCACGCGCCCGTCGGGATCCGGCGCCGGAGCCCGGCGCGCGGTGCCGCCGCGGGCGCGCTCGACCTCACGGGTGCGCCGCGCCTCTGAGGCACGATCGATCGCGGCGGAGGGCTCGAGCTCGTTGCGCCGCATGCAGCCACGTTCGCCGCTCGCGTCGACGCGGACGGATACCCATCCTTCGTTGACGGCTTCGACCGTGACGACCTCGCCGCGCTCCAACACCGCGCGCGCCGGCGACGACGGGTCGCAGCGCGCATAGATGGTGGCTGTGACCGCAGAGACGCGGCTGGTCGCGATGGGCTGCGCCGCCGCCGGTCCGGCCGCACCAAGGAGGACGGCGCAGACGAGCACCACGCCGGCTAGCAGCCCGTGGTGGAAGTGCCGCGTTGCGCCGAGAGGGGCGAGGCGCCCGGCGATGAGACGGAGACGTCGTGACGCGCGCATCAGTTGACCCCCACGGCGGTCCAGGCCTGGCTGACGGCGCGGAACGCCGGGCTCGACTCGCCGTACAGCTCGGACGCGGCGCGCAGCGTCGCCTGACGCGCCTGCGCGAACGTCGCGGTGCGCGTCAGGAAGCTGGTGAAGCCGCGGTAGAAGATCCGCTCGATCTGCTCGCGGTTCGATCCGCCGACCCCCTGCACGCCAAGGCGGGATGTGCGGTTGGTGCCGCCTTCGATCGCCAGGAAGAACGCGTGGTTCGCAATGCTCGAGTTGATGTGCACGCCGGCGTTGTCTTCCAGGCCGAGATAGCGGATCGCGTAGTGATCGGGATAGCCGTGCCCGAGCGGGTCGGACATCGATCGCGTCCCCGTCCGGCCGGCGGGCGAGGCCGGCGTGAAAACGTCCTCGCCCAGGATGTAGTCGGCCGGACGCGTGCTCCGACCCGAGGCGACCAGGTAGAACTCGGCGCTGGCGCCCATGATGTCCGAGAACGCCTCGTTCAGCGCACCCGATTCGCCGAAGTAGATCAAGTCGGACGTATAGGTCGTGACGGCGTGCGTATATTCGTGCGCGACGATGTCGAAGCCGGCCGCGAAGTAATTGACGTTCTGCTGGCCGATGGAGAACCGCGTCGGCAGGCCCTCACCGAAGACGAGGTAGCCGCTGTTGTCCGGCTGCCCGCAAACCGAGCACCAGAAGGCATTGAGGATGAAGGTGCCGAGCACCTCGCCCGGAAGGGCGAGCGGATTGTTGCGGTCGGCGGGATGGATGATCGTGCGCAGCGGCCGGTTCCGGTCGTCGACGCCGCGCCGGTTGAAACGCGCGGCGTAGTAGTCGTAGGTGAAGCCGATGCCGGCGTGCGCGTCGACAATCGCACCGTCGGTCCAGGTGTTGTCGGTGTCGGTCGCGACGTCCGACTGCGCCGGCACGAGTCCCTCGAGGAGGATGTCCAGCACGCGCTCGTAGTTGCCCTTCAGATCGTAGGTGATGAGCGTCGGCGGACGCAGGGTGTCGTCGGCGAGGAAGACGCTCGACGCCTGCCGGGTCGCGAGCTTCTTGCGATCGCCGAGGACGCCAGTGCCGGTGCCGACCGCGGACTGGCGCTGGATCAGGCTGTACTGCCAGACCTCCTCGCCGGTCTGCGCGTCGAGGAACAGAGCGACGATGCCTGTGGCGAGCCGCACGCGCGACAGCCACGTCAGCCGAAAGGTGCCGTCC
>JANOIR010000029.1:0-16156 GCA_031407765.1 Vicinamibacteraceae bacterium | reverse complement strand
TCGCGCTCAGGAACAGCTCGGGCTGGCCGAGGGTCGGCATGTCGAGGTAGGCAAGGATGGTCCGCAGGTGCTGCTGGGCGCAGGCGGTGCCGATGGCGCCAACCGAGATGCCCAGCACCCCGGCCGGCTTGCCGCCCCAGGCGCTCTTGCCGTACGGACGCGACCCGTGATCGAGCGCGTTCTTCAGCACGCCGGGGATCGAGCGGTTGTACTCGGGCGTGACGAAGATCACCCCGGCCGCCGCGGAGATGGCACCCTTGAGGCGCGTCACCTGCGGCGACGGCGATCCGTCGTCGTCCTGGTTGTAGGGCGGCAGATCGTCGATCCGGACCTGCTCGAAGGTGAAGTCCGACGGTCCGAGCTTGGCAAGGGCGGTGGCAAGGGCCCGGTTGTGCGATTCCTTGCGCAGGCTGCCGACGACGACCGCGATCCGAGACTCGCTCATGAGATCACTCTCCTCATGACGCCCATCCTAAATTAGTCTGACCGGATGGCTTGGGTGATTCTCGTCGTGGCGGGGCTGCTGGAGATCGGCTGGGCTGCCGGGCTCAAATATTCGGACGGGCTGACCCGGCCATGGCCGGCGACCGCGACTGTCGCGACGATGGTCGCCAGCATGTGGCTGCTCGCGATCGCCGTCCGCAGCCTGCCGGTCGGGACCGCTTACGCGGTGTGGACCGGGATCGGGACGGTCGGCACGGTGCTGGTGGGGATCGCCGTGCTCGGCGAGCCGGCCACGCCGGCCCGGCTCGCCTGCATCGCGTTCATCGTCGCCGGCATCGTCGGCCTGAAAATCCTCAGCTGATCTTCACCAGATCGCCGATCTTGACGGCGCGCTTCTCGATCACGCTCTTCCGCGCCGCGATGCCGGTGAGACACGACATCGCCCCGGCCCGCGAATCCGGCAGCCGCAGGTGCGGCGGCGCGTCGATCTTGCGGAAGATCAAATCCTGGAGGCGGGAGTCGCCGCCGCCGTGGCCGCCGTCGGCCTTCGGGATCGCGACCTTTTCGCGTGTGCCGAAGTTCCGGATCAGCGTGATGTCGCTGTCCTCGGCGACCTCCCACGGCTGGCGCTCGTAGTCGCGGACCTCCAGCCGGCCCTTGGTGCCGTTGAAGGCGAGGTGATAGCCCTCGATCGGCATGAAGGTGTTCAGCGAGTACGACATCAGCACGTTGTTCGTGTAGCGGATGGTGGCCGACATCGTGTCCCAGGTGTCGATGTCGTTCTTGAACACGCAGCCGTCGCGAAGGTAGCCGTCGACCGATTCGGCGGCGGTGTAGAGCGCGCCTCCGCCCATCTTGCTGATGTCCCAGTAGAACTTGCACTCGCCCTTGTTCGGGCAGGGCCGGCAATTGACGTTGTGGAACGGCCCCTTGCTGCCATAGTGGCTCAGCTCCCCATATGCCTGCACCTCGACCGGATCGGCGGCGAGCCACCAATTGATCAGGTCGAAGTGGTGCGTGGCCTTGTGCGTCCACAGCGAGCCGTTCTTGCGCAGGCGGTGCCAGCGGCGGAAGTAGTCGGCGCCGTGCGAGGTGTCGAGATACCAGTGGAAGTCGACGCCGGTGACGGTGCCGATCTCGCCCGACTGGATGATCTCCTTGATCTTCACGTGCTTGGGCGCGAAGCGGTAGTTGAAGCCGACCACGATCTTTCGCTTGTTGCGCGCTTCCGCGTCGAGCACCTTCTGGCACTGTTCCTCGTCGATCACCATCGGCTTCTCGGTGATCACGTCGATGCCGCGATCGAGGGCCTTGACGATGTACTCGGCGTGGAAGGTGTCGACGGTGGTGACGGTGAGGAGCTCTGGCTTCACCGTGTCGCACATCTGGTCGAAGTTGCTGAAGGTCGGACACGAGACGCCGAGCGCGGTCTTGGCCAGCTCGGCCCGCTTCGGGTTGATGTCGCAGAGGCCGACGAACTCGACGGCGTCGCTGTAGCGCTGCAGCAGGGGCCGGCCCCACATCCCGATGCCGCGCACGCCGGTGCCGACGATGGCGTAGCGCCGCTTGGCGCCGGCGGCCGGCGTCTGTGCGAAAGCGCCCGGGGCCACGCCGAGGCCGGCGGCCGCGGCCGCCGTGCCGGTGGTCTTCAGGAAGTCGCGTCGAGTTGGAGACATGAGAACCATTCTACCTGCTGGCGCCGGCCCGCCTCACGGGCCGGCGCGGCGGCCCTCGAGCAGCCCGTGGCGAAAGGGGCGCGTGGCACCGAGACGGGCGAGGCGCCCGGCGATCCAGGCGCGGCCAAAGCACTCCAGCGCCTCGTCCACGCGGCCAAACTCTCGTTGAACGCCCCCATTTCCGCCAGCTGCTGTGGGGTCGGCATCACGCCCGCTTCCGACTCCGGCGTCGCCTTCACGATGATCATGAAACGCATGTGATCTCCCTCGGATTCCTGGCAGGAGCCCCCAACGGGCCCGCCTCTATCTACACGTCGTCCGGGGCGGGCGAACATCGACACGTCGCCGGCCGAACCGGACAGGATTCGAGGCCATGATGGCCGACAACGCGCGACACGAGCTGGGGAAGGTCGGGTAGGGCTGAGGTAGGCGAGCGCGATCAGAGGATCGACGGCGGCACCTGGCCGCGCTTGAGGAAGGCGCGGAACAGGCGATCCGTTTTGTTCTGCCACTCGGCGCTCTTGTCGATGAAGCCGGCGGTAGCGCCCCACTTGCCCGGGTAGCCGCGATGCGCCAGCAGCGTCCGCTCGGCGGGCTGGTAGATGTTGCGCCCGGTCTCGATGCTCGAGAGCGGCGTCGTTTCGACGCGGACGGGGAACTTCAGGTTGGCCTCGTCGTCCGGACCTGGCCCGACGTCGATGCCATCGTCGGTGGTGACGTCCTCGGCGTCGACGAAGTGCTCCGCAATCAGCGCCAGGGTCAGCGCCGCGAGGAACAGGCCCGGAAACGCCAGCGGCAGCAGCCAGCCGCCCGGCAGCTGTCCGGGAAGATCCGTGGCGATGTCCTCGGGGTCGAGGATGTCGTGCGGGCCGGCGGTGAGGTAGCAGGCGTGGCTGCCGGGGGCGACGAACACCTCGCACGCTGCCCGCGCCGGCGCCAGCCCCACCGGCAGGCGCTTCGGTGTGTCGAGATCGTTGTACTCGTTGTGGGCGCAGGTGATCAGGGAGTGCGGCTGGACGCTTGTCGGGGCCACGCCGCCGCCAGCGAAGCGATCGAGCTCGCCTCGCTCGAACACCACGCAGCAGCCCTCGACGTCGCCTTCGTGGTTGTTGGCGAACGGCGCGGTGCCGTAGGTCTTGTAGTCGTTCATCGCGTAGACCAGGTAGTACTCGAGGAAGGCGAACCCGGTCACGACCTGCCAGGCCTTGAACACGAAGCGCCACCCGGCTGGGACGCGCGCCAGCGCGGCCGGCGTCGGCGTCGCCTCGCCGCGCTCATGGGCGGCGACCAGCTCGCGCAGGATGTCGCGCTGCAAACTCTCCGGGAACGGCGCCAGCGGCAAGGACACCTTCTCGAAGAACGATCCTTCGACGGCGAAGCGCGTCCAGATCGCGTCGATCGGCTTGGTCAGGCCGTCCGGCAAGTCGTCCAGCTCGAGCTCGTGCTTCAGCGTGTCGAGCAGCACGCGCAGCTCGGCGCGCACCACCACCGGATGCCGCGGCCGCCGCGGATCGCCGGCCGAGGGCTGCTCCTGGCCGGTGACGCTGGTGCTCGCCCCGAACAACGTGATCGACGCCGACACGCCATCGCCGTGGGTATAGACGGCGTCGGCGTCGAGATCGTCGTCGTCGAGGGCGCGCGCCGCGGTGGCGCCGGCGCCGCGGACGTGCCCGGGCGCGACGCCGGGCGTCACGATCACCGGCGGCTCGAGCAGGTGCAGGCGCAGCTGGCCGCCCGGGCCATCGGCGATGGTGACCGGCACACGAGCGTCGCGCTGCGCATCGGGCGTCAGCTGCGCGAACTCCTGGAACGGCAGCGTGAGCAGCGCCGGCACGTCGACGGGATGGAAGCGCTCGGCCTCGTGGAAATGGAAAGTCGGGAGCCACGCCTGGGCCAGCGCCTCGACCTGAGCGTGGCGCAGCGGGCGCGTCAGATCGTGCCGCTTTGCGCGTGCAAACGCGGACAGGCGGGCGAGATCAGGCATGCGGCGCTCCGGCACCGGCGGCGCGGGCTCGCGCCGAGGTCGCCTCCAGTAGCTGCCGCAGCGGCTCGAGTGCTCCGGCCTGCGCGGCAAAGGCCTGCGCGAGGCCGTCGCGGCACGTCGGATCGAGAGACTCGGCGCGGTTCGTGAGGTCGTCGACGAGCTGCCGGTAGCCGGCCGGATTAGCCGCGGCGAGGACGTCGAAGAAGGTGCCGACGTGGGCCAGGACCTGGTCGGCGGCGCCGGCGTCCCGCTGCGCCAGGAACTCGCCGAAGGCGCGCCCGGCAGCCACCGCCGCGCTGTGCGCACGCACGGCCTCGGGCGAGAACGGCCCGCCCGGCTGCCCTTCGCGCCACGGCTGCGTGAGCTGCGCGACGGTCTCGGCCATGAACCCGCGCGCCCGCGTCGCCAGTGCCGCGTGCAGCGCGCGCACGGTCTCCGCGCACCGCTTCGGCGGCGGGTAGGCGGGATCGCACGGCGTGTGTCCGTCCAGCTCGTTGAAGGCGTCGTCGCGGCGCAGCACCTTCACCTGGACGCGCCGGGCGAGGAAGTGCGGCGCCGTCGCCAGCGGTCCCCCGACCGGACCGCCGATCGTCAGCCGATCGAAGCCGAAGGTGCGGCCAGCCGCGAACGAGGGCTGATACGCGCGCAGCACGCCATCGTGCGACAGCTGGGCCTGGCCGTGCGTGTGCCAGCGGACGTGGAAGTGCGTCGTCTGCCGGTGGAAGACGACCAGCTGATCGAAGTCGAGCAGAGCGCCGCCGACGCGCAAACCGAGGCGGCAGCGGCCGGTCAGCGGCGTGAAGCCGGGATCGATGAACTCGAGATGGCCCATCGACACCACGACGTCGCCGTTGCCGATCGTCAGCAGCGGAAAGTCCTGCGCGCCGGGCTGCAGCGGAAAGCGCAGATCGATCCGGACGTCGACGCCGATGACGTCGGCGAAGGCGCGGTCGAAGCGATAGACCAGCGACTGGCCGGGATGGATCGCGAAGCCGCGATCGGCGTCGTCGGCGGGGGTCGGCAGGACCGGCACCGGCGGCACGACGTCGAGCGTGCCCGGCACACCATGGACGTTCAGGGGATTGCCGTCGGGAAACTGGTGCAGGAGCGCGGTCTTCCACACGGCCATCGACGGGAACCTCGCAATGTCGGGGCCGGGAAACGGCACGCGCCCACTGCAAGACGAAACGCCCGCCGCGCGACAACCGAACGTGGAGCCGCCACGTTCGACTCCGCCTACGGGCAGAACCGCCCGGGTCAGCGGCCGGTTTCGGCGTGCGGCGCGTGCACGGGCTTCGATTCGGGCGAGCCGCGCTGGCGCAGGTAGACCGCCAGCCACACTATCGCGCCCACCGACAGGAACTCGCTCTGCCAGTTCTGCAGCGACTCGAACCAGAACCGGCTCGAGGTGGCGTGGTCGATGAGCGTCACCGCAGTCTGGCCGTGCAGCCGCTGTTCGGCGTTCTGCTCGGCCCATCCGCCGAGGAGATGCCCGACGAACGAGACGAGGAACAAGAGGAAGAGCGCGCCGCCGAGCGAGTATTCGTAGGCCCGCAGAACCCACCCGCCGCGACGGACCGGCCAGGGCACGTCTGGGCGGTCGGCGTCGTCGTGTGGATCGGCATCGACCAGCTCGCGTACCCCGGGGCGCCGCGACTCCGGCGACCCGACCTGAAGGAGGTAGGCGCTCAGGACGACGAACGCGGACGTCTGAAGGAACTCGCTTTCCCAGTTCTCAAACAGCGCCTCCCACAAATGGCCGAGCGTGACATAGGTGCCGAGGCCGACGGCGCGGCCGCCGTGGTCGGTCACCGTGTGGTGTAGTCGGCCCAGCCGGCCAGAATCTGTCCGACCGCGCACACCACGAACAGGGCGAGCATGGTCAAGGTCAGCGACCGATCGCGGACCCACGCCGCGACACGCGAAGGTTCGGAGGCGGTCATTTCTGCGACGACATCAGGAACGCGCCGACCACGACCAGGCCGACGCCAAGACCGCTTCGCCAGCCCAGGGCCTCGCCGAGAAAGGCGACGGACAAGAGCCAGGTGACCACCAGGCTGCTCTTGTCGATCGCCGTGACCGGCGTCGCCGAGCCGATCTCGAGAGCCTTGAAGTAGGCAATCCAGGACACCGCCGTGGCAATACCCGAGAGCGTGAGGTACAGCCAGGCATGCCCGTCGAGCTTGGCCGAATCCTTGTGCTGGCCCGTCACGAAGACCACGCCCACCGACAGCGCCAGCACGATGGCGGTGCGTACGGCGTTGGCCAGATTGGAGGGCACGTCTTCGAGACCGACCTTTGCAAGGACGGAGGTGGCGCCGGCAGCGAGCGCTGAAATCAGCGCGTAGATTTGCCAGGACATAGATAGATACCGGACCCTGCTGCCAGCAAGAGCATTGCCACTCACTGCATGACGCCACCTCGACTGACGCTGCGGGCCGGCGAACCGGTTTGGCTCCCTCCCCGCCTCGCGCATCGACGACCTCGCTACCCCCGGCTCGACGGTGCGCATCGCGCCGACGTCGTCATCGTCGGCGGCGGCATCACCGGTGCCATCGCCGCCCTGCGCTTCGCCGAGTCCGGCATCGACGCCATCGTCCTCGAAGCGGATCGGGTCGGCCACGGCAGCACCGCAGCCAGCAGCGCGCTGCTGCTGCAGGAGCCCGACTGCGGTCTGGCGGCGTTGGCCGAGCGCTACGGCACCGCCAAGGCGAGGCGGATCTGGCGGCTGAGCCACGACGCCGCGCGGGATCTGATCGCGCTGCTCGAGGGATCATCGACGCCGTGCGCGCTCGCCAGGCGCGACACCATGTACTACACGACCGACGCCGACGCCGTCGCGCCACTGCAGCGCGAGTACGCAGCGCGATGCCGCGCCGGCTTCGACGTGACCTGGCTGACGCCGCGCGCGCTGAGGGTCGACGTCGGCATCCCCGCCCGCGCCGGGTTGCGGACGCGTGGCAGCGCCTGCTGCGATCCGCTTCGCGCCTGCGACGGCACGATGCGCGCGGCGGTCCGGGCGGGTGCGCTCGTGTTCGAGCGATCAGCGGTTCGGCGCATCGAGCCGCGGCGTGGCAGCGTCCGTGTCCGCACCGCCGGCGGCGTGGTCGAGGCGCGCCAGGTGGTGATCGCGACCGGATACGCGACGCGACAGTTCCGGCCGATCGCCGGCCGCTTCGATCTCTCGCACACCTACGTGCTGGCGACGCCGCCGCTCGACGCGCGAGCCCGCCGCGAGCTCGGGCTCGCCGACGTCCTGCTGTGGGACACGCGCCGGCCCTATCACTACGCGCGCTGGACGGCGGACCATCGCTTGCTGCTCGGCGGCGCCGATCGTCCCCTCCGCGGCGGGCGGCCCGCGGCGGCGCGCCTGGCTGCCGCCGTCGCCGAGGTGCGGGCGCACTTCGAGCGCGTCCTGCCTGCGCTCGCCGGCATCCCGATCGCGCAGGCGTGGGAGGGCCGCTTCGCCAACACGCCCGACAGCCTGCCGTACGTCGGCCCGCACCGCCGCTACCCGCAGCACCTGTTCGCGCTGGGCTACGGCGGCAACGGCATGACCTTCGGCTCGCTCGCCGGCCGCCTCCTGCTCGACCTCTGGCACGGCCGGACATCCGCCGACCACGCGCTCTTCGCGTTCAATCGCTGACCCGACTCCGGAGTCGACTCGGAGTCCGTCCCGCTCATGCACGATCAGGGTTCCGCAGGCGGCAACGGGGCTTCGGCCGGCCCGGCGATCACTTCTCCCCGTGGGGTGAAGCGCGAGCCGTGGCAGGGACAGTCCCACGTCCGCTCCGCCGGGTTCCAACCGACCAGGCAGCCCATGTGCGTGCACGTCGCCGAGCGCAGGCTGATCACGCCGTCCTCGTCCCGATACGCGGCGACGGTCTGGCCCTCGTGATCGATGATCTTGCCCTGGCCGCGCCGGACGTCGCGCAAGGAGCGGCCCTCGACGCCGGCGAAGCGATCACGCGCCAGATAGTACGGATAGTCCGCGTTCTCTTTCACGTACTCCCACAGGCTGCGCCCAAGCGCCTTGCGATCGGGCGAGAACAGATCGGCCCACGGATTGGCGCGCCCGAGGATGGCGTCGGTGCAGATCATCGCGCCGAGGGTGCCGAAGGTCATGCCGTTACCGGAGAACCCGGTCGCGGCGTAGTGGTGCTCGCCCATCCGCCCCAGGTACGGCAGCCCATCGGGGGTCTCGATCACCTGTCCCGACCACCGATGGGCGATCTTCGCTTCCGGCAGCAGCGCGGTCAGCGCCGCCTCCAGCGTGGCGTAGCAGGACGAGGTTCCGGCCACCTGCCCGGTCTTGTGATCCTCGCCGCCGAGGATCACCAGGTCGTCGCTGTCGCCGGGCTCGACCCGGAGATACCGATACGGATCGGCGGTGTCCCAGAACAGCGCATCGGGCACGCGGCCCTTGGCGACGCGCGCCGCGACCACGTAGCTCGTATAGAGCGCCAGCTTGGTCTGGAACAGCGTCGCCACCGGCAGGCTGCTCAGGCCGGCGAGCGGGTTGTGGGTCGCGATGACGACGTCGTCGCCGGTGACCGCGAAGCCGTTGACCGTGGCGCCGAGCGGGTCGCCGATGAACGCCTCGACCGCGCTGCGCTCGTAGATGTGCCCGCCAGCGGCGACGACCGCGTGAGCGAGTCCGGCCAAGTAGCGGCGCGGGTGGAAGCGCGCCTGCGCGTCGACGCGGAGACCAGGGCCGCCGGCAAACGGCACGTCGGTCACGAACTCGACGTCGAAGCCGAGCTCACGCGCCAGCGTCGCCTCCTCGCGAAAGTCGCCGGCGTCGTCGTCCCGACGCGATCCGATCGGCGCGTGCAGGTAGCCGTCGACCCAGGCGAAGTCGCAGGCGATGCGGTGGCCGCGCGCGATGGTGTCGATCTGGTGGATCGCCGCCAGCCCGGCGTCCCAGACCGCTTGCGCGTGCGAGCGGCCGAGCCGGCTGACCAGCGCACCGAGCCGGGTGTCGCTCACCATCGTCAGGTGCGCGGTGGTGTGGCCGGTATCGATCTCGCCGAGCCGGCCGCGCTCGAGCAGCACCACGCGCTGGCCCGCGGTGGCGAGCAGATAGGCCGCGGTCAGGCCGGTGATCCCGCCGCCGACGACGATCACGTCCGCGTGCTCGTCGTGATCGAGTGGCTCGAAGGCTGGGCTCGGGCTGGACGTGGCCCAGTACGGGGTGGTGTCCAGGACAGTTTTGGGCGCAGTCGACATCGCGGAATCCTCCGCGGCAATACCTTGCAAGACGGTCGCCGGAAGGTGGCGAACGGCTAGCGCGGCCGTAGGATGGGCAAGCGGATTGCAGCGTCACATGGGTTCGTTGCAACAGCCCGGTTCGTCGCCTGCAGGAGGTCATCGATGCGCCAGCCGCCGTCAGCCGTGGAGCCGCAACGTGTCGAGAGGGATCCTATTGGGGAGCGCGACGTGCCGCTGCGCGCGCTCTACGGGATCCAGACCGCGCGCGCGCTCGACACCTTCCAGATCAGCTCGCAGCGGATCCATCCAGGGCTGATCACCGCGTTCGCCGAGATCAAGAAGGCAGCGGCGCTGGCCAACGCGGCGGGCGGCGCGCTCGACGAGCGACGGGCCAAGGCGATCGTGCGAGCCGCCGACGAGGTGATCGCCGGCGAGTGGCGCGAGCACTTCCCGCTCGACGCCTTCCAGGCCGGCGCCGGCACCTCCTCGAACATGAACGTCAACGAGGTGCTGGCCAACCGCGCCCTCGAGCTGCTCGGCTACGGCCGCGGCGACTACGGCCAGCTCCATCCCAACGACCACGTCAACCGGTCGCAATCGACCAACGACACGATGCCCACGGCGATGCGGATCGCCGCGTTGCGGCTGTTGCGATCGCTGGTCGAGGCCGCCGACGGGCTGGCCGGCGCCTTCGACGTCAAGGCGGTCGAGTGGGCCGAGGTCCGTAAGGCCGGGCGCACCCACCTGCACGACGCGACAGTGATGACGCTCGGCCAGGAGTGCGCCGCCTACGCCGCCAACGTCCGCCGCGCCACGGCGCGGCTGCGCGCGCTCGAGGAGCCGCTCGGCGAGGTCCCGCTCGGCGGCACCGCGATCGGAACCGGCATCAATGCCGCGCCCGGCTTCGCCGCGTTCGCGGTGGCGCAGCTGTCGGCGATCACCGGCCTGCGCCTGCGCGAAGCCCCGGATCGCATCGCCTCGCAGCAGAGCCTGGGCGACTTCGTCGCGCTCTCGGGCGCGGTACGCGGGCTGGCGGTGGAGCTGGGCAAGATCGCCAACGACCTGCGGCTCCTGAGCTCGGGGCCGCACACCGGCCTCGACGAGATCGAGCTGCCGGCGCTGCAGCCGGGCTCGTCGATCATGCCGGGCAAGGTCAACCCGGTGGTCGCCGAGATGCTCAACATGGTCTGCTTCCATGTGATCGGCCATGACGTGGCGATCACGATGGCCGGCGAGGCGGGACAGCTCGAGCTGAACGTGATGCTGCCCTACGTCGCCTACGCCCTGCTCGACAGCCTCGACGTGCTGGGCCACGCGGTCGCGACCTTCGACCACAAGACGGTGCGCCTGCTGAAGGCTCACCCGGATCGCTGCGCCTATTTCGCCGAGCGCACGGTCGGCGCGGCCACAGCGCTGAACGAGGAGCTCGGCTTCCTCGGCGCCGCGGAGGTCGCGCAGGAAGCGATCCGGAGCGGCCGCACCGTCGCGGAGGTGGTGGCCGAGCGGAAGCGCGCCGGGTCGGGCGGCAACCGCGGCTGACTGCGGGCCGGGCGGGGGTCGGTGTCGATCTTGCTGGTGGGGCCGGTGCGGACCTTGCGGGTGGAGTTGGTACGGACCGCTACGGCTGCAGCACGAGCGTGACGGTGGTGCCGCGGCCCGGGGTCGAGGTGACCTCGAGCTCGCCGCCGATGAGGGTGGCGCGCTCGCGCATCCCGAGCAGGCCGAGCCCGCGCCGCCTCCCGGCGGGCGCCGGCGACGGCATCGACGACGAGGCCACCAGGCCGATGCCGTTGTCGGTCACCGTCAGGCGGGTGCGACCCTGGCGCCGCTCGAGCGCGACCCGGACCTCGGTGGCGGCGGCGTGCTTGTGCACGTTGTTCAGTGCTTCCTGCACGATCCGGAAGACCTGCACCTCGGCGTCTCCGGGCAGGCGCGTGGCGTCGAGGCCGCTGGTGCGGAAGCGGGCGGCGACGCCGAAGGTCGCCGACCAGTCGGCGATGCTCTGCCGCAGGACCGACGTCAGCCCAAGCTCGTCGAGCCCGGCGGGACGCAGGTGACGCAGCAGGAAGTCGATGTGCTGATCGACCCGCTCGGCCGCGTCGCGGACGCTGGCGATGCGGCTGCGCAGGTCAGGGTCGTCGCCGGCCGCGCCGGCCAGCCATTCCAGCTTGAGCCGCAGCGCCGTGACCTGCTGGCCCAGATCGTCGTGGATGTCCTGGGCGAGGCGGCGGCGCTCGGCCTCCTGCAGCGCGAACATCCGCTGCACCAGCTCGATGTGCTCGAGGCGTGCCTCGTCGCGGGCCGCCTCGAGTCGCCGGCGCTCGGTGACGTCGACGATCGACATGAACAGCTCGACGAGCTGCCCGTGTTCGTCGACTCGTGGCCGGCAGGTCAGCTGCACGATTTGCGTGCCGCGCGGCGAGGCGAGCCGCACCTGCTCGCCCGTGGCCTGCTCCTCGCTCCCCTTGCCACAGACGCGAAGGAATCCGAGAAAGCGCTTCCGATCGGCTGGCTCGATGGACAGCAGCAGCGGCACGCCGACGAGCGACTGCCGCCCCCGCCCGAGCAGCGTCGCCGCGCACACGTTGATCTCCCGCAGGACGCCGTGCCGATCGAGCGTGCAGTAGCCGGTCGGCGCCGCGTCGTAGAGCTCGACGTAGCGATCGCGCGTCTCTTCGAGCACCTGCAGCGTGGCGAGCAGCTTCTCGTTCTGGGCCCGCAGCTCCTCCTGATGGACCTGGAGGTCGTGGCGTAGGGTCTCGCGCTCCTGATCGGCCGGCGTCGCCGGCTTCCTGGAGGTGGTCGAGCGGCGGCGTGGCGCGGCCATCGCGTCAGTCGCCCTGCCGCTGGTGCCCCTCGGCATCGAAGAGGGCCAGCACGGCGCCGTCGATGCGATTGTCGATGTCCTTGTAGGGGCGGATGCGGAGCGAGAACCGGCGCCCCTGCCGATCGCGCACCTCGCGCTCGAGCACCGTCACGTTGTCGATGCACTCGGCAATCAGCTGCTCGAGGTTCGGGCAGTCGATGTTCGGGTTGATGTGGCCGATGGCGCGGTCGAGATCGGCGGGAATCAGGTTGAGCACCTTCTCCGCCATCGGCGTGAAGCGCCGGATGCGGAGATCCGCGCTGACGATCACGATGGCGATCTGCACGCTGCCGAGGAGGTTGATCAGATCGCTGTTGACGCGGCTCAACTCGTCGTTGGTGCCGTGCAGCTCCTCGTTGACGGTGTTCAGCTCCTCGTTGGTCGACTGCAGCTCCTCTTTCGCCGTGTCGAGCTCCTCGTTGGTGCTCTGCAGCTCCTCGTTGCTCGACAGGATCTCTTCGTTGGCCGACTGCAGCTCCTCGTTCGCCGCTTCCAGTTCCTGGATGATCGACTGGAGGTACTCGCGGCTCGCGGCCAGCTCGCGTTGCAGCAGTTGCAGGGCGCCGCGTCGCGCGGGCCTGCGGCCGGTCGCCGGCGTACCCGGCAGGTCGGCATCGACCGGGCCAGGCGCGTCGAACAGCACGAGATAGTGCACGCGCCCCGGCGTCGTCAGCGGGATGACGTCGAGCGTCACCGGCGTCCACCCCCTGCCCGATCGCACCTGGAGGCCGGTCTTGCGCACCGAGGCGCGGCTCTTGCGCGCCGTCTGCAGGGCCGTCCGCAGGCCGTAGAGCAGGCCGTCGCGCGCCATCTTCAGCACGTTGAGGCTGGCCTCGCCAGGGGCCGGCTCGAAGTACGGCCCGGTCTGGCCGCGGAACTGCACGATCTGCAGATCGCTGTCGACGACCACGCCTGCCGGCGCAAAGCGATCGAGGATGGCGCGGCTGGCCTCGCCCTGGAGCAACTTCTCGGCACCAGCCGCCTCCACGGGATGCGACCGTCGCGGCAGGCCCGCGGCCATGTGGTCGACCGAGAAGGCCGCCGACCGAGCCAGCCGGCTGTCCTTCTTGCGGTGGATACGCAGCTTCTTGTCGACCAGCGTGAAGAGCATCGTCTGCGCCCCGACGCTCTCGGCCTGGCCGAGCATCAGGAAGCCGCCGGGGTTCAGCGCGTAGTGGAACACCGACAGCAGCTTCTTCTGCAGCAGCGTGTCCATGTAGATGAGCACGTTGCGACAGAGGATCAGATCGAGGTGCGAGAACGGCGGATCCCGGGTGAGATCCTGGCGGGCGAACACGCACAGATCGCGCACCTTCTTGGCGACGCGATAGCCGCCGTCGACGCGGGTGAAGAACAGCCGCAGCCGATCGGCCGAGACGTCGGCGTCGATGCTGGTCGGATAGACGCCGGCGCGCGCGACCTCGATGGCGTCGTCGCTGACGTCGGTCGCGAAGATCTGCACGCGCGTGTCCGGATGCTCACGCTGCAGGAACTCGGTCAGCGCAATCGCGACCGAATAGGCCTCCTCACCGGTGGCGCAGCCAGAGACCCAGACGCGGATCGGCGGATCGCGCGGGCGCACGTCCATGATCGCCGGGAACACCTGCGCGGCGAGGCCGACGAACGAGTCGGGATCGCGGAAGAAGCGCGTCACGTGGATCAGCAGATCCTGGTAGAGGCTGCGCGCTTCGTTGGCGTTGCTGTCGAGGAGCTGGAGGTAGGTGTCGACGTCGGCGAGGCGGTGCAGCGCCATGCGGCGGAACAACCGCCGCTTGATGGTCGGCAGCTTGTAGTGCTTGAAGTCGACGCCGCTCACCGGCTGCAGCACGTTGAAGACGTGCTGCAGCTGCTCCGGCGTGATCGCGTGATCGTCGGCGAACGCGACGACCGGCATCGAGCCGCGGCTGGCGATCTCGGCCAGCTTGCCGCCGATCCCCTGCGGCGTCAGCACGAGATCGACCATGCCGGTGTCGATGGCCGCGCGCGGCATCCCGTCGTACTTGGCCGACTCGGGCGCCTGCGCGAAGGTGATGCCGCCGGCGGCCTTGACGTCGCGGAGGCCGGCTGCCCCGTCGGAAGCGGTGCCCGACAGCACGACGGCGACGCCGCGCTCCTGGACGGCGTCGGCGAGCGAGACGAAGAAGGCGTCGATCGGCGTGTGGCGCGATCGATCCGTGGGCCGCGGCGAGAGATGCAGCGCGCCGCCGCGCATCTCCATCAGCACGTTCGGCGGGATCACGTAGACGGAGCCGGACTCGACGCGCATGCCCTCGGTCGCCTGGACGACGGTGAGCGCGGTCTGGGCCGCGAGCAGCGGCACCAGCGCGCTCTCGTGCTGTGGCGACAGGTGTTGGACGAAGACGATGGCGAGATGACGCGACGCCGGCACCGCCCGCAGCAATTCGGAGAACGCCTCGAGGCCGCCCGCTGAGGCGCCGACACCGACGACGGTCAGGCCGGCTGCCGGTCCGAGTGGCTCGCGCGACGACACGGGCTCGCCCGCCGGTCGCGGCTGGCGCGGCGGGGAGGGCCGGCGCGGCTGCGGAGGCGGGCGCGGCGGGGACACGGCCCGTGTGGTGGCGAGCGCGCGTGCGGGACGCTTATCGGCCGGCGCGCGGCTCCGCTTCGGCTGTGGTCGTGCGCGTTCGGGCTTCTTCTTCTTTGACTTCGCGGGCGCCGCCGGCGGCGCCAGTCTATCCCGCCCGGCCCTCCGCCGGGTGCCCTGACAAGGACTCGCTCTCCACGCCGACAGGCTCCTGACAGAGCTGCACGATGGCCTGGGCGATCCGTGCCGCCGGCGCCACCGCGTCAACGCGCGTCCGCCGCAGGGCGGCCCGCGGCATGCTCGGCATTTCGGCGTCGTCCGGATCCTGCACGATGGCGGCGCCGCCGCGACGGACGATCTCCGCCAGTCCGGCGCTGCCGTCGTCGAGCGCCCCCGACAGGATGACGCCGACGACAAGCGCGCCGCGCGCCCGCGCCGCGGTCCGGAACAGCGGATCGATGGCTGGCCGGAAGCCGTTCTCGCGCGGCCCGCGCACGACCCGGAGACCTCTCTTCGTGATCAGGGTGTGGCGATCGGCCGGGGCGACGTAGACCGTGCCGGGCCGAAGTTCGGCGAGATCGCAGGCCCCTTCGACCGGCAGCCGGCTGCGCCGCGCGAGGACCCGCGCGAGCACGCCGTCCGAGCGGGTATGCACCACGATCGCGACCGCCGCCGGCAGGCCCGACGGCAACGAGCTCAGGATGGTGTCGAGCGCCGGCAAGCCTCCGGCCGAAGCGCCGATGACGACAAGGTCGCGGGTACGCGATCGACCGTCATCTGTCGTCGGCGTCTTTGTCGTCCTCTTCGTCCTCGTCCTCGTCTTCGTCGTCTTCTTCGTCGTCGTCCTCGCCTTCGCCGGCGGCTTCATCGTCCTCGTCGGCGTCCTCGTCGTCCTCGTCCTCGTCCTCGTCGTCCTCTTCGTCCTCGTCTTCGTCTTTCTCGACTTCGTTCATGGCGACGGCGGCGTCGACCTCGTCGTCGCCGTCACGACCAGCCCGCGCATCGAGCGCCTCTAGCGCCACCGGCACGACCTCACCTTCGACCACCGGCATCACGTCGCCCCCCGTCCACGTTCGTCCCTGTACAGGCATACCAACCTCCGACCTTCCGCTCGCAAATGCCACGCCACCCTAGTGTCCCGTCCGCGTGATTCGCGACATAACTCCCGGGCGGGGCATCCCGTCTGGCGGCGTTGCTCGTCGCTCAGATATGCCCAATATCCTCGCTCCTCGCGCCTTGCCAAGCCGGGCGCCGCGCTCCGGGATTTACGCCACGAATCACGCGGACGGGGACACTCGTGTCCCGTCCGCGTGATGCTACCAAAGCCATCACATCCCAAATGCACGGTGTGCGATGCGCAGTCGAGCCTCTCGGCACCCGTCACGAGATCGCTGGTGTCGGGCGTAGCGCCTCCACGAGGAGGGTCGGAC